>NZ_JAPMAB010000018.1:0-680 GCF_026420825.1 Phyllobacterium sp. 0TCS1.6A | reverse complement strand
TGATACCACTACGACGCGCTGAAGACCGCCCGTCTCCCCCCATTTCAATGACCAGACGCGATTGCGCGGGCGTGGTGCAGATTTTGGCTGTTCGGGCACCTGTCTGGCTGCACCCGCCAAATCTCCCTGAAGGATGGCACCGCCTCATGCTGAGCCAACCTCCCTCATGCTGAGCCTGTCGAAGCACGCACTATTTCGATGCAGCACGAAAGGGATTGCACAAACGTTGCGGCGCCCTTCGACAAGCTCAGGATGAGGGATTGGGTTTGATTGCAAGGAGGTAGTTTTGAGAGGTTTCAATCTCGGACCCCCTCCGCTTCCGCAATCAACAATTCTCCCTCATGCTGAGCCTGTCGAAGCAGGCAATCGCGTTTGAGCAAATCTCCTCTTTGAAGCTGGCACGAGGATGGTGCCTGCTTCTTGTCTGGAACTGGCGGTGTGTGGAGTTGGGGATGAGAAGCTGGTTTCGGGGTTTGTGCTGGGCGCTTGCGCCAGAAGCCCGCCGGCTTCATGGGCGAGACGGCCGCGCTCGAAGCGCTGATGGGACAGGGCACGGTTTCGGAGGCCCGGAAACGCCAAAAGCCCCTTGCGGGGCTTTGTCTGGCTTGATGCCTGCTGGCTTGTCTGGTTTGGTTGCGGGGACAGGATTTGAACCTGTGACCTTCAGGTTATGAGCCTGA
>NZ_JAPMAB010000017.1:0-2500 GCF_026420825.1 Phyllobacterium sp. 0TCS1.6A | reverse complement strand
GGATCTCACCGATTTACCAAACCTAACCAAACTCCGAATACCGGAAAGTAGTGATCGGCAGACACACGGCGGGTGCTAACGTCCGTCGTGGAGAGGGCAACAACCCTGACCACCATCTAAGGTCCCTAAGTTATGGCTAAGTGGGAAAGGATGTGAGGATCCCAAAACAACCAGGATGTTGGCTTAGAAGCAGCCATCATTTAAAGAAAGCGTAACAGCTCACTGGTCTAAATAAGGGTCTTTGCGCCGAAAATGTACCGGGGCTCAAGCCATACACCGAAGCTGTGGATTTGCATGCAAATGCAAGTGGTAGCGGAGCGTTCTGTAAGCCGTTGAAGATGGACCCGTGAGGGCTGTTGGAGGTATCAGAAGTGAGAATGCTGACATGAGTAACGATAAAGGGAGTGAGAGACTCCCTCGCCGAAAGTCCAAGGGTTCCTGCTTAAAGTTAATCTGAGCAGGGTTAGCCGGCCCCTAAGGCGAGGCCGAAAGGCGTAGTCGATGGGAACCACGTTAATATTCGTGGGCCTGCGGGTAGTGACGGATCGCGTGTGTTGTTCCTCCTTATTGGATTGGAGGGGCTTCGAAGCGGTCCCAGGAAATAGCTCCCGCGTATAGACCGTACCCTAAACCGACACTGGTGGACTGGTAGAGAATACCAAGGCGCTTGAGAGAACTGCGTTGAAGGAACTCGGCAAATTGCACGCGTAACTTCGGAAGAAGCGTGACCCTTTTGCGGGCAACCGCGAGGGGGTGGCACAGACCAGGGGGTAGCGACTGTTTACCAAAAACACAGGGCTCTGCGAAGTCGCAAGACGACGTATAGGGTCTGACGCCTGCCCGGTGCTGGAAGGTTAAGAGGAGAGGTGCAAGCTTTGAATCGAAGCCCCAGTAAACGGCGGCCGTAACTATAACGGTCCTAAGGTAGCGAAATTCCTTGTCGGGTAAGTTCCGACCTGCACGAATGGCGTAACGACTTCCCCGCTGTCTCCAACGCAGACTCAGTGAAATTGAATTCCCCGTGAAGATGCGGGGTTCCTGCGGTTAGACGGAAAGACCCCGTGCACCTTTACTATAGCTTTACACTGGCATTCGTGTCGGCATGTGTAGGATAGGTGGTAGACTTTGAAGCGGAGGCGCCAGCCTTCGTGGAGTCATCCTTGAAATACCACCCTTATCGACATGGATGTCTAACTGCGGCCCGTTATCCGGGTCCAGGACAGTGTATGGTGGGTAGTTTGACTGGGGCGGTCGCCTCCTAAAGAGTAACGGAGGCGCGCGATGGTGGGCTCAGACCGGTCGGAAATCGGTCGTCGAGTGCAATGGCATAAGCCCGCCTGACTGCAAGACTGACAAGTCGAGCAGAGACGAAAGTCGGTCATAGTGATCCGGTGGTCCCGTGTGGAAGGGCCATCGCTCAACGGATAAAAGGTACGCCGGGGATAACAGGCTGATGACCCCCAAGAGTCCATATCGACGGGGTTGTTTGGCACCTCGATGTCGACTCATCGCATCCTGGGGCTGGAGCAGGTCCCAAGGGTATGGCTGTTCGCCATTTAAAGCGGTACGTGAGTTGGGTTCAGAACGTCGTGAGACAGTTCGGTCCCTATCTGCCGTGGGTGTAGGAATATTGACAGGATCTGTCCCTAGTACGAGAGGACCGGGATGGACGTATCTCTGGTGGACCTGTTGTGGCGCCAGCCGCATAGCAGGGTAGCTATATACGGACGGGATAACCGCTGAAGGCATCTAAGCGGGAAACCCACCTGAAAACGAGTATTCCCTATCAGAGCCGTGGAAGACCACCACGTTGATAGGCCGGGTGTGGAAGTGCGGCAACGCATGCAGCTTACCGGTACTAATAGCTCGATCGACTTGATCATTCCCATTCCTCATAGCCATCTGAAGCCAGAGCTTCAGCACAAATACCAGCTTCTCATTCCTGTTGCGCTTCGCTGACCTGGTGGTTACGGCGGGGTGGCTGCACCCGATCCCATTCCGAACTCGGCCGTGAAACGCCCCAGCGCCAATGGTACTTCGTCTCAAGACGCGGGAGAGTAGGTCGCTGCCAGGTCTGCAAAACGCAACAGGAAACAACTCTTCAATCAATACCGGCCGCGCAAGCGGCCGTTGCCGTTTAAAAACCAACACGCCAAAAACCGTGACGCGGCACAGAAAACATCGATGTCAAAGGGCGTGCAGCGCCCCGCCCGACGAAGCCAAGAGGCTTCGAGTACGGGTAAACCCGGGAAATCCGGGCTGCCAGCGGCAATCGCCGCAAATCTTGGTGACGCGGGGTGGAGCAGCCCCCGCCCGGTCGCAGAAGCCACAAGCTTCGAGCACGGGCAAACCCGGAAATCCGGGCTGCCAGCGGCAATCGCCGCAAATCTTGGTGACGCGGGGTGGAGCAGCCCGGTAGCTCGTCAGGCTCATAACCTGAAGGTCACAGGTTCAAATCCTGTCCCCGCAACCAAACCAGACAAGCCAGCAGGCATCAAGC
>NZ_JAPMAB010000016.1:2953-29840 GCF_026420825.1 Phyllobacterium sp. 0TCS1.6A | reverse complement strand
CTCGAGCTCGGCAAGGACATGAAGGCGACAACGATCGACATGGCCCGCGAGGTCGCCAAGATGGATGCGGACGGCAAGCGGGCCCTTGATGCGGACGGCAATCCGGCCGTGGAGAAGGTGGCGCGCACCGTCTCCGGCGTGGCCGAGGGCGACGTCAGCAAGGCATCGACCGATGCGGTCAATGGCAGGCAACTGCACGGACTCGACAGGCGGAGCCTCAAATATCACTGGAACGACAAGAACAACGACGGAATTCTGGATGAGGGCGAGATTGAAACCGCGACGCTGAAGCTGGAGGCCAATTCGGCGGAAGGCATTACGATAATAGGGACGAAGCTCGACAATGTCGCCGATGGCGCGATCAATGCGGCATCGCTGGAGGCCATCAATGGTCGGCAGATGCATAAATCGGTTAATTCCGTGGCGGATGCGATCGGCGGCGGTGCCTTGACCGTCAATGGAATAGTGTCTTCGCCCGGTTTCGATATTGCCGACTACACCGGCCGGGGCGGCTCGTCGCACCGTTACGGCAATGTCGGTGATGCGCTTGACCAGTTGAGCCGGAACGACACCGCCTTCGACAAGCGTTTCGGCGATCTGGCATCGAAGGTCGGCGATTTGGGGCAAATCAGCCTGCAGTTGAACCGGCAGCGCGACGCCTATGATGCCGCCGGCCCGGCTGTAGCGGAAGATCAGGCGAGAGCCCAGCCGACGGCAGGGCAGGCGAAGGCAGCACGGATTCTTGTGGCGGAACCCCAGGTCCGGGGAGTCGCGCCGGCGTCCGCAGACATGGTGCCGGAAGCAATGGGGCCCGAAACGGCGTCGCTGGTTCCATCCGAAAGCATCGCGCTGCCAGCGGGGCTCGCGGGAGCGGATCCGGCGGCGACACCACCGGTCGAGGCCGCGCCGAGCGCCGGGCTGAAGCCGATCATCAATGTGGGTGACGGGCGGGTCGTGACGGGTTCCTCGGATGTCGTCACCGGCGGCCAGCTCAAGACCGTGGACGACAAGGTCGAGAGGCTCGCCAGTCAGGTCGGCACCGGTCTCAGCCCGGAGACGGCGAAGAAGGTGGACGATCTCGAGCAGCGCAGCGTGAGCTATGAGGCTATCGAGGGCAAGAAGACCAACAAGGTCCAGCTGGCGGGCGGCGATCCGAACGCGCCTGTCGTCATCGCCAATCTCGGCGATGGCATAGCGGATACGGATGGCGTCAATGTGCGGCAGTTGAAGGGGCTCAAAGCCAAGGTCGATGCCGTGGCTGAACCGGCCGAGAAGCTGACGGAGCTGACGAACAGCATGGACAAGGTCGGCAACAACGCGGTCAAGAGCGCGAAGGCCTATACGGATGTTGCCGTGGACACGGCCCACAGCCGGATGAACGAGATCGGCAGCACCGCGCTCAGCACGGCGAAGACCTATACGGATGATGCCATGGACACCGCCAACAGCCGGATGAACGAGGTCGGCAGCAGCACGCTCAGCAAGGCGAATGCCTATACGGACGATGCCATCGACATGGCCAACGGCCGGATCGACGAGATCGGCAGCACGATGACCAAGGGCTTCAAGCAACTGAATTCCGACGTTACCGAGCTGCGCGAGGGTTTCAAGCAGTTGAATTCCGACATTGCCTCGGTACGCAAGGAAGCACGCCAGGCGGCGGCCATCGGCCTTGCCGCATCTTCCTTGCGCTTCGACGGAACGCCGGGCAAGGTCAGCGTTGCCGTGGGCGGCGGCGCATGGCGGGACGCGAGCGCCTTTGCCTTTGGTGCGGGCTATACGAGCGAGACTGGCAAGGTGCGCGCCAATATCACCGGCGTCACCAGCGGCGGCCAGGTCGGCGTCGGCGCCGGCCTGAGTATCACGCTCAATTAGGGGCGTCATGCTCAGTCGGGGGCTTCGTGCTAAAAGGGGCGTCACGTCTCAAGGGAGACGTCACGCTCAGCATGAGCGCTTGACGCGAAACCTGGGCGGCGCGCCCGATTGGGGCGCGTGCTCATGGGAGAAGGATCAGATGGCGAGGTTTGCACCGATATTGCCGCTTGCCCCGACCCTGCTTGCCCCGGCCTTGCTTGCTCAGACGCTGCTTGCCCTGGCCTTGCTTGCTCAGGCCCTGCTTGCCCTGGTCCTGTTTGTCAGCCCGCCAGCCGGCGCCGAGGAGCCGGGCACGGCGCCGCATTACAGGCTCAAGCCGTCGGATGTCGCCCTGCCGGAGGGAGCGGTGCCCGGCACATACCGCCGCATCATCCAGCCTTTCGGCAATTGGGACCTGATCTGCGACGAGGACCTGAAGGCGATGAAGAAGGTCTGCAATATCACGCAGACCATCATCGGTGCGGCGGACGAGGTGGTGTTCAGCTGGTCGCTGGCCGCGAATGACAAGGGCCGGCCGATGATGATCATGCGCGTGCCGGTTGGCGTCGGCGCGGGCAGCGAGATCGCGGTGGGTTTCCCGTCGCGCCGGGAAAAGGTGATGGTGGCGGTGCAAGGTTGCACAGAGGCGATCTGCCTTGCCTATCTGCCGGTCGGGCCGGTACTGCGCGAGGAGATCGGCAAGGGCGGTGCGGCGCGCATCTCCTATCCATTGGCTGCGGAGAACGTCAATCTTCAGCTGCCTCTCGCCGATCTCAAGGAGGCGCTGGCGTCGATCAAATAGGCGATGTGCCGGCATCCGCCCGGAATGGATCATCATGCAATATGCACGCACGGGCCGGCAGTTGCGCCAGCATGGCGAGACCCAAGCCCGACGCAATATCTGGCCCAATATCCGACCCGAGCCGACCCAAGTCTGGCCCGAGCCCGGTCCAACATATGGCTCGGGGGCCGGTCCGGGGTCTGGCGGCAGGTTGCACCCTGTCAGGCCGTCATCGCCTATGTGCAAGACGAGTGTCCTGGCGCAGCGCAAACGCATGGCTGGCGGCCTGTTCGGCACGGAAACTCAACCCAACGGTGATGAATGGCCGGCGAACAGCGATCGAAACGCGAAGACCCCGGCAGGGCCATGAATTCGGGCGGTTGCGGGGCTGGCGCGGCGCAAACCTTAAATATTTGTCATGTTGCGGAAATGGCGGCGTAATCTTCCTAAGTATATGACGATTGTTACAACGATCCTCTGTCGATCGCGTTGCTCAAGGAGAACACTCGAATGTCGAACAAACCTAAGTCTTCGAATTATCGCAGGGGCATCGCCGCCGCGCTTCTGTCTTCGGCACTTGTCGGCGGCTTCCTGGCAACCGGGCCGCTCAGCGCCATCGCACCGGCCCAGGCCGAGGCTGTCCGGGTCGAATCCAACACCCAGCAGCCCGGCTTTGCCGATGTGGTCGAAAAGGTCAGCCCGGCCGTCGTCAGCGTGCGCGTCAAGAGCGCGGTCAAGGAAACGGCGAATAATGGCAGCGGCTTCCCCGGCTTCGACCAGCTGCCCGACGACCATCCGCTCAAGCGCTTCTTCTATGATTTCGGCGGACCGGACCAGTATGGCCGCCGCGACATGGAGCCGCGCAAGTCGCCGCGCAACAAGCCGGACCGCGTGCGCCCGGCGGCGCAGGGCTCGGGCTTCTTCATCTCCGAAGACGGCTATCTCGTCACCAACAACCACGTCGTCGAGGATGGCTCGGCCTATACGGTCGTGCTCGATGACGGCACCGAACTCGACGCCAAGCTCATCGGCAAGGACAAGCGCACGGATCTCGCCGTCCTCAAGGTCGATGACAAGCGCAAATTCACCTATGTGGCCTTCGGCGACGACAACAAGGTCCGCGTCGGCGAATGGGTCGTCGCGGTGGGCAATCCCTTCGGCCTCGGCGGAACGGTGACTGCCGGTATCGTCTCGGCCCGCGGCCGCGATATCGGCGCTGGTCCCTATGATGATTTCCTGCAGATCGATGCGGCGGTCAATCGCGGCAATTCCGGCGGTCCCGCCTTCAACCTCAACGGCGAGGTCGTCGGCATCAATACGGCCATCTTCTCGCCTTCGGGCGGCAGCGTCGGCATCGCCTTCGCCATTCCCGCGCAGACGGCCAAGGATGTCGTCGATCAGTTGATCAAGACCGGCACGGTATCGCGCGGCTGGATCGGCGTGCAGATACAGCCGGTCAGCAAGGAAATCGCCGAATCGCTCGGCCTGTCGGAAGACAAGGGCGCGCTGGTGGTCGAGCCGCAGCCTGACGGTCCCGCCGCCAAGGCCGGCATTGCCGCCGGTGACGTCATAACCGCCGTCAATGGCGAAAAGGTGAACGATTCCCGCGATTTGGCGAAGAAAGTTGCAGCGATCAGCGCCGGCCAGACTGCCGAACTGACCGTGTGGCAGAAGGGCGAGGCAAAGGCCGTGAAGGTCGACATCAAGCCTTTCCCCGGCGATGAACAGCTCGCCGCCGCAAGCCCGAAGCCGGGCGACGAGGGCAAGTCCTCGGCGCTCGAGGATTATGGGCTGACGGTCATGCCTTCCGATGACGGCCAGGGCGTGGTCGTGACCGATGTCGATCGTCAGGGCGACGCCGCCGACAAGGGCATCACCACCGGCGACGTCATCGTTTCGGTCAATAACCGGCCGGTCAAGAGCGGCAGCGATATCGACGCCGCGGTAACCGAGGCAGGCAAGGCCGGGCGCAAGGCCGTGCTGTTGCAGGTGCAGAGGCAGGACCAGTCCCGCTTCGTGGCGCTGCCGATCAACCAGGGCTGATCGCTTCGTCCGGTGAAGGGCGGCGCAGGTCGCCCTTCCGATCCTTTTCATGAATTGCGACGGCGCCTTTGAGTTCCCTGTTTGCGGCGCCTTGCAAGAGGGCGGCAGGTTCCCTTCAAATCTGCTGCCCGTTTTTTTCTGGTTTCCTCCATCGAGCCGGGTTTAATCTAGAGCGATGAAAATACTTGTCATTGAAGACGACCGCGAAGCGGCCCGCTACCTGGAGAAGGCCTTCGCCGAAGCCGGCCATACGGTGGATATCGCCGGCGATGGCGAGACCGGCTTTACCCTTGCCGAGCAGGGCAATTACGACGCGATGGTCGTCGACCGCATGCTGCCGCGCCGCGACGGACTGTCCGTCGTCGCTTCGCTGCGCGCGCGCGGCAATGATACGCCGGTGCTCATCCTTTCCGCCCTCGGCCAGGTGGACGACCGCGTGACGGGGCTCAGGGCCGGCGGCGACGATTACCTGACCAAGCCCTACGCATTTTCCGAGCTTCTGGCGCGCATCGAGGTCCTGCAGCGGCGTTCCAGCCCGAAGGAGGCGGAAACCGTCTACCGCGTCGGCGACCTGGAGCTTGACCGGCTGTCCCATACGGCGAAGCGGGCGGGCCAGACGATCATCCTGCAGCCGCGCGAGTTCCGGCTGCTCGAATATCTGATGCGCAATGCCGGCCAGGTGGTGACGCGGACGATGCTGCTCGAACATGTGTGGGACTATCATTTCGACCCGCAGACCAATGTCATCGACGTGCATGTCTCGCGCCTGCGCGGCAAGATCGAAAAGGGCTTCGATACGCCCCTGCTGCATACGGTGCGCGGCGCCGGCTACATGTTGAAGGCCGCATCCGCCGGAACGCCTGCATGAACCGATTTCGCGCGCTGATGAAAATGACGGCCGTGCGGCTGTCGGCGCTCTATCTCCTGCTTTTCACCGTCTGCGCGCTTATTCTCGTCGTCTACATGACCAGCCTTTCGGTGCGCCTTCTCACTTCGCAGACGGAGACGGCGATCAATGAGGAGATGGAAAGCATCGGCCAGTCCTACCAGCGCGGCGGCATTGCCGGGCTGGTGCGCTCGATCGACCGGCGCGGCAGGCAGCCCGGGGCCTATCTCTATCTCGTGGCCGATCCGGCCGGGCGCATCGTCGCCGGCAACGTGCAGAGCATCGAGGTCGGCATTCTCCAGACCGATGGCGGCATCACGCGTCCCTTCGCCTATGAGCGCTACAATGAGGGCAATGATCCCAAGGTGCACACGGCCATTGCCCGCGTCGTCGCCCTGCCCAACGGCATAAGGGTGATGGTCGGGCGCGATCTGGGCGAGCCGGAACAGGTCCGCCTGGTGGTGCGCCGCGCATTGGGGGCGGCGCTCGGCATCATGGGCATCGGCGCTTTCCTCATCTGGTTCTTTGTCGGACGGCGTGCCTTGCATCGCATCGACCAGGTATCGGTCGCCTCGCAGCGCATCATGGGCGGCGACCTTTCCGGCCGCTTGCCCGTCAGCGGCTCCGGCGATGAGTTCGACCGCCTCTCCGACAATCTCAATGGCATGCTGGCGCGCATCCAGGAGTTGAACGAGGGCGTGCGGCACGTATCCGACAATATTGCCCATGATCTGAAGACGCCGCTGACGCGGCTGCGCAACCGGGCCGAGGCGGCGCTGGCGGGCGCGAAGAACACCAGGGATTATCGCGCGGCCATGGAAGCCATGATCGGCGAATCCGATCAGCTGATCCGCACGTTCAACGCCATCCTGATGATATCGCGGCTTGAATCCGGCTATTCCAGCGAAGAGATGCAGCCGCTGTCGCTCGCCTCGATCGCCGAGGACGTGTTCGAGCTCTATGAGCCCGTGGCGGAGGATGCCGGCATCAAGCTGCGCCTGGGCGGGCTCGATGCGACGCCGGTGAAGGCCAATCGCGAACTGCTGGCACAGACGGTTTCGAACCTTGTCGACAATGCGATCAAATATGGCCGCCATGGCGAGGTGGCCGGCGAGATCGAACTGTCCATCGCCCGGGTGCAGGACCATGTGGAACTCACCGTCGCGGATAATGGCCCCGGCATACCGCCGGACCAGATCGAGCGGGCGACGGAAAGGTTCGTGCGCCTGGAGGAGAGCCGTTCACAACCGGGCTCGGGCCTCGGTCTCAGCCTTGCAAAGGCGGTCATGAAATTGCACGGTGGCAGCCTGGAACTTGAGGACAATGCACCGGGGTTGAGGGCGGTGCTGCGCTTTCCCGTGGGAGGGGAGAATGAATGAAGCCGCAGGCGACGGGTGGTAAACCCTTTCTTTCGAGTGCGTTGAAGCCGCTTTTCCCGCTCGATCCCGGCAATGCCGAGGCGCAATGGGCGGATTTTCTGCACAATGCCGACGAGAAAGAGCTCGATCTGCGCCAGCGTTTCGCTGCCGCGCCAGAAGCGGGCGAGTCAGCGGGCGAGTTAGCGGGCAAGTTTCTGGCGGCCGTGCTCGACCTCTCGCCCTATCTGCGCGACGTGCTGCTGCGCCGGCCGGCAATCGTCGCGCCGCTGGCCGATGCCTCGCTGGCGGAGCGGCTGCAGCAGCTCGTCGATGAAATCGAAGCCATCTGGCAGGCCGAAGAGATCACCGAGGCCAGGCTGATGACGGCGCTGCGCCTCCTGAAGCAGGAGGTGCATGTCCTCGTTGCGCTCGGCGATCTTTCCGACATCTTCTCGACGCAGGAGACGACGCTCTGGCTGTCGCGACTGGCCGAGGCGGCGGTGGGCGCCGCGATACGCTTTCTGTTGAGCGATGCCCATGCGGCGGGAAAGCTGAAACTTCCCGATCCCGCCCATCCGGACCGGGATTCCGGCTGGATCGTGCTGGCAATGGGCAAGTTCGGCGCGTTCGAGCTGAATTATTCCTCCGATATCGACCTGATCATGTTCATCGACGAGCGCAGCCCCGCCATCGACGACCCCTATGAATGCGTCGATGTCTTTTCGCGGCTGACCCGCCGCCTCGTGCGCATCCTGCAGGACCGGACCGCCGATGGCTATGTGTTCCGCACGGACCTGCGGCTGCGGCCCGATCCGGGTTCCACGCCGCTGGCGATACCCGTCAGCGCCGCCCTCAATTATTATGAGGGGCGGGGGCAGAACTGGGAGCGCGCCGCGATGATCAAGGCGCGGCCCGTGGCCGGCGATATCGCGGCGGGCAAGCAGTTCCTGGCCGAGCTTGCGCCCTATGTCTGGCGCAAATATCTCGACTATGCGGCGATCGCCGATGTCCATTCGATCAAGCGGCAGATTCATGCGCATAAGGGCCATGGCGAGATCGCCGTGCGCGGCCACAATGTGAAGCTCGGGCGCGGCGGCATTCGCGAGATCGAGTTCTTCGTGCAGACGCAGCAACTCATCGCCGGCGGCCGCTTTCCGCAATTGCGCGGCTCGGGTACGGTTGCCATGCTCGGCGAATTGCAGGGACTGGGCTGGATCAACGAAGAGGCGAGGGACACGCTGTCGAAATGCTATTTCTATCTGCGCGATGTCGAGCACCGCATCCAGATGATCGCCGACGAGCAGACGCACACGCTGCCGGAGGATGACGAGGCGTTCCTGCGCGTCGCGCACATGATGGGCTATGGCGATGGCGAGACCTTTGCCGCCGATTTTCGCGAGACGCTGAAGCAGGTGGAAATCCACTACGCGGCGCTGTTCGAACAGGCGCAGGACCTGGCCGGAGAGGCCGGCAATCTGGTCTTCACCGGCGATGTGGACGATCCCGATACGCTGCAGACGCTGACCAATTTCGGCTTCAAGCGGCCGAGCGACATCTGCCGCGTCATCCGCACCTGGCATTTCGGCCGCTATCGCGCCACCCAGTCGGCGGAGTCGCGCGAGCGGTTGACCGAGCTGACGCCGGTGCTGCTGAAGGCCTTCGGCGCGACGAGCCAGGCCGATGAAGCGCTGATGCGTTTTGACGAGATGATCAAGGGGCTGCCCGCCGGCATCCAGCTTTTCAGCCTGCTGCAATCCAATCCGCGCCTGCTCGACCTTCTGGTGCTGATCATGGGCGCGGCGCCGCGGCTGGCGGACATCATCACGCGCAAGCCCCATATATTCGACGGCATGCTGGACCCGGCGATCTTTTCCAGCATCCCGACGCGCGCCTATCTGGCGGAGCGGCTGGAAAGCTTTCTCGGTCCATCCCGCGTCTATGAGGATATTCTCGACCGGCTGCGGATATTCGCGGCCGAGCATCGGTTCCTCATCGGCATTCGCCTGCTGACCGGGGCGATCGACGGGGCCCGCGCCGGCAAGGCTTTCTCCGATCTCGCCGATCTCGTCATCGACAGTGCGCTTCAGGCCGTCATCGCCGAATTCGTCAGCAAGCATGGTCGGATCTCCGGCGGCCGCATTGCCATACTCGGCATGGGCAAGCTCGGCAGCCGCGAGCTGACGGCGGGCTCCGATGTCGATCTCATCCTGCTCTACGATCATGACCCGGAGGCCGAGGAATCCGACGGCGACAAGCCGCTCGCCCCGTCGCAATATCACATGCGCCTGACGCAGCGCCTCATTGCCGCCCTGTCGGCGCCCACCGCCGAAGGCGTGCTCTACGAGGTCGATTTCCGCCTGCGCCCGTCGGGCAACAAGGGGCCGGTGGCAACGCATATCGAAGCCTTCCGCAAATACCAGCGCTCGGAGGCATGGACCTGGGAGCATATGGCGCTCAGCCGCGGCCGGCCGGTGGCGGGCGATGCCGAATTCGCCGGCGAGATCGAAACCGATGTCGCCGAGATATTGGCGCTGCCGCGCGATCCGGCAAAGATCGCCAAGGACGTGCTGGAGATGCGCGATCTCCTGGAGAAGGAGAAGGCGCCGCGCGATGGATGGGATTTGAAACTCATCGCCGGCGGCATCATCGACCTCGAATTCATCGCCCAGTTCGCGGTGCTGACCGGTGCTACATCCGGTTCCGTCACGGCGCAATCGACGGCGGAGGTGCTGGCGCGGATCGACAATTCGCTGGCCGACGCCGCGACCGTATCGGAGCTCGTCGAAGCCGCCGGTCTCTATACGTCGATCACGCAACTCATCCGGCTGTGTCTGAACGGCGATGTGAGGCGCGAGGATTTTCCGCCGGGGCTCGAGGAACTGCTGTGCCGCGCCTGCGACCTGCCGGACCTCGCGCGGGTGGAAGCGCACATCACCGAGACGTCGCAGCGGGTGCGCAAGCTGTTCGACCTTCTATTGAAGAAATCCCGCAAGTCCGCCAAGGCCCGGTAATCCGAAGAGCGACTAGGCCTTGTCCTCTGCCTTCATGGTCGGTATGCGCACCGAGACGATGGTTCCGACACCCTCGGTCGAGCGGATTTTCAGCGCGCCGCCATGCAATTGCGCCAGCGAGCGCGATATTGCGAGGCCAAGCCCCGATCCCGCATGCGATTTGGTGAACTGGTTCTCGACCTGTTCAAAGGGCTGGCCGATCTTCTTGAGCGCCGATTTCGGAATGCCGCATCCCGTATCCTCGATCGTCAGCACGAGCGCGCCGGTGAGCTTGCGCGCCCGCACCGCGATCCTGCCGCCATTGCTGGTGAACTTCACGGCGTTGGAGAGCAGGTTGATCAATATCTGCTTGATGGCGCGGCGGTCCGCGTCGAGCGTGACGCATTCGTCGATGCGGGTATCGACCTGGATTTCCTTGGCCTGCGCCTGCAGGGCGACCACGCGCACCGTCTCGCGGATCAGCGGGCAGAGGTCGATTTCCTCGCGGTCCAGCGAGAAATGGCCGGCCTCGATCTTCGACATGTCCAGAATGTCGTTGATCACATTGAGCAGGTAATTGCCGCTGGTGTGGATGTCCTTGACATATTCCACATAGCGATCCGAGCCCAATGCGCCGAACGTTCCCGAATGCATGATCTCGGAGAAGCCGATGATGGCGTTGAGCGGCGTGCGCAACTCATGCGACATGTTGGCGAGGAATTCGGACTTGGCGCGGTTGGCGGCTTCTGCACGCTCTTTTTCGACGGCATATTTGCTGTTGAGCTCGGTCAGTTCCAGGGTGCGCTCGATCTCGGATTTGCGGGCGAGGCTGAGATCGTGGATCGTCGCCATCAGGCGCCTCTCGCTGTCGACCAGCCGCTCTTCATGCACTTTCAGCTGCGTGATGTCCGTGCCCACCGATACGAGCCCGCCATCCTGCGTGCGCCGTTCATTGACCTGCAGCCAGCGGCCATCGGCCAGCTGGCGTTCGAAGGTCAACGCACCATTGCGGCCATTCTCGTTGGCCATGCGCTTTTCGAGGGCGACGGCGCGGATGCGCGGCTCCAGTTCGTCGCGGCTGATGCCGGGCAGGAGACACTCATTGGCAAGGCCAGAATATTCGTTGAACTTGCTGTTGGACATGACGAGGCGGTTATCCGCGTCCCACAGCACGAATGTCTCCGAAATGCTCTCGATGGCCTCGCGGATGCGCTGGTCGGCCTGCGCCGTGGCCTGGGCGAAACGGTGCTGCTCGCTGACATCCACCGCCACGCCGACGAGGTGCAGGTCCGTGCCCTCGGCATCGGCCACCTGCGCGCGCACCCGCATCCAGACCCAATGGCCCTCGGCATGCGCCATGCGGAACACCCGGTCCATCTGCTGCACTTCGCCGGCGGCGACCTGGGCGGCCACCGAATAGAGCTTGTCGTCATCCGGATGGATGATCGAGGAAATATCGCCGAGCGAGAGGATGGCGTCATGGGCCTCATAGCCCAGCATTTCATACATGGAGCGCGACCAGTAGACGCGGCCGCGGGCCATGTCCCAATCCCAGAGGCCGCAGCGGCCGCGCGCCAGCGCGGTATCGACCCGCGCCTGCGTGTTCTGGTAGAGCGCATCGGCGTCCTGCGCCCGCGCCGCCTGGCTGAAATAGGCATAGAGCACGATCAGCATGATGACCGCCGTGCCGGCGAACATGGTGACATTGACCGAGACGACCCTGCGCCAATCGGCGAAGACGGCATCGACGCGCTGGGTGGCGAGGACGGAATAATCATTGCTGCCGGCGCGGACGAAGGCGGCGAGCACGGGCGTGCCGTCCATCTTCACCGGCATGGCGCCGGCGCGCTCGCCGAACAGGAACAAGGGCTGTCCGTCGGCGATGGCGGTTTCCAGATTGCGGTCGCGCCAATGGTCCATGCCCTCGGAGGAGGCGAGGATATTGGCCTCGCCGCCTGCAATGGCAAACCACATGTCGTCGGGGATCAGGTCATTGGCGCGGATCTGGCCGATGATGTTCTGCAGGTCGCCGGCATCCAGCTTTTCACCGCTGGCCGTGCGATTGTCGATGACGCTGGCAATATGGCTGGCGGCGATGGAAAGCGTCGCCCGCGCGGTGCGCTCCGTATCGTCGCGCCAGGCGAGGAGCGACATGGAGCGCACGAGCGCCAGGACCAGCAGGAAGACGATGATGAGCGGTGGAATGGCTTTGCGCAGATAAGGCTCTGCGGCCAGCAATTTGCTGTAGGCTGGGTCGGCGAGAAGCTTGACATGCCCGGAGAGTTTGCTGCGCGTCTGCGCCCTCATCCCGGCATAATTCTTCCCCGTCGGCGCGCGATACGCGTCCGCATTTGCCATTGATTGGCCCCCTCGATAGCCTTCTTTTACCCGTGATTTGCTTCGGCACGCCGCACATCCGAAGCACCCATAGTGAATCAAAACTGATTCTGCGTGTCTAGTGCTTTTGTTAAATATTTATCAATGATTTGGGCGGGCTGAATCACTCTCGGAGCCGAGGGATTCAAGCCATTGAATTGACTCGAATTCACCTCGGCATTCCAGTCTTCAGCCTGCCCGGGACAGGCTTCGGGACCGGCTTCAGGCCAGCGTGCGCTCGACGATATCGCGCACATCCGCCGACAAAGCGCCGACCGTTGCAATGGAGGCGAGGGCCTCGCGCGCATGCTCGCGGCGAATCGGTTCGAACGAGCGCCAGGACCGCATGGCGGTGAGCAGGCGGGCCGCAAGCTGGCCGTTCCTTCCATCGATCTGCAATATCGTCTGCGCGAAAAAGCGGTAGCCTTCGCCATCGACACGGTTGAAGCCGGTCTGGTTCCCGCTCGAAAATGCGCCGACGAGCGCCCTGGTGCGGTTGGGATTGTCCAGCGAGAACAGCCGATGCTTCATCAGGGCGCGAACGTGATCGAGCGCGGCGGCGCCGGGGCGCATGGCCTGGATCATGAACCATTTGTCCATGACGAGCGCATCGTCGCCGAACCGCTTTTCGAAAACGACCAATGCTTCCTCGGCGGCGCTGCTTTCGCCGAAGCGCTGCACCAGCACGCTGAGCGCGGCGGCGCGGTCCGTCATGTTGTCGGCCGAGCCGAACTGCCGCTTCGCCCGGCCGGGATCCTTTTCGGCGACGCTCAGATAGTCGAGGATGACATTGCGCAGGGCGCGCCTGCCGGCATTCTGCGCGTCGGGGCTGAAAGGCCCGTCATAGCCAAGGTCCGAATAAAGCGCGGCGAGCTTGTCCGCATGCGCGTCGCCCACGGCGGCGATCATCGCGTCGCGGCTCGCGAGTACGGCATCCGGATCGATATTGTTGCCGATCTCGCGCGCGATGTCGCTCTCGGAGGGTAAGGCGAGGCAGAGGGCGCGAAACGCCATGTCCAGCCGGTCATTGGTGGCGAGTTCGCCGAGCAGGCGCAGCGACGAAGTCTCGATCGTCGCCGGCTTGCCGCCGCGGATGCGCTTGGAATTGCTGGTCAGCTTGGCGGTCAGAAGCTGGGTCAGCGCCTGCCAGCGCGTCACTTCATCCGTATCGTGGCGGGCGAGGAAGACCAGATCGGAGCGTGTCAATTCGCTCGTCATCGTCACCGGCGCCGAGAACTGGCGCAGCAGGGACGGCACCGGCCGCTCGCCAATGCCGCTGAAGCTGAAGCGTTCCTTGCGCTTGCGCAGGTGGATGACGTCGCCCTTGACGGTTCCGCCCTTTACCGAGGCCGGTTTCAACTCGCGGCCCTTCGCGCCGAGCAGGCCGAACTGCACGGGAATGTGCATAGGTTTCTTGGATGGCTGCCCCGGCGTAGGCTTCTGCGATTGTTCGATTTCGATCTCGAAAACCTTGCTGGCCGCATCGTAATCATAGGTAACCGCAAGGTTGGGCGTACCCGCCTGATCGTACCACAGCGCAAACTGGCCCAGATCCTCGCCGGACACATCCTCGAAGACCTTGATGAAATCCTCGATCGTGGCCGCGTCGCCGTCATGCCGCTCGAAATAGAGGTCCATGCCCTTGCGGAACAGCTCCGCGCCAAGGATCGTATGGATCATCCGCACGACTTCCGATCCCTTTTCATAGACCGTCGACGTGTAGAAATTGTTGATCTCGCGGAACTGGCGCGGGCGCACGGGATGGGCGAGGGGGCCGGCATCCTCGGGAAACTGATGCGCCTTCAGGCCCTTCACCTCGGCGATGCGCTTCACCGGCCGCGAGCGCATGTCGGCGGAGAATTCATGATCGCGATAGACGGTAAGGCCCTCCTTGAGACAGAGCTGGAACCAGTCGCGGCAAGTGATTCTGTTTCCTGTCCAATTGTGGAAATATTCATGGGCGATGACGGCCTCTATGCCGGCATAATCGGCGTCGGTCGCCGTATCCGGGTCCGCCAGCACATATTTGTCGTTGAAGACATTGAGCCCCTTGTTCTCCATCGCGCCCATGTTGAAATCCGACACGGCGACGACGTTGAAGACATCGAGATCATATTCGCGGCCGAACTTCTCCTCGTCCCAGCGCATCGAACGTTGCAGCGCGTCCATGGCGTAGAGCGCGCGGCCTTCCTTGCCATGCTCGACATAGATGCCGAGATCGACCGGCCTGCCGGAGGCGGTGGTGAAGCGGTCCTTGACGACGCCGAGATCGCCCGCCACCAGCGCGAAGAGATAGGTCGGCTTCGGATGCGGATCGTGCCAGAGGGCGAAATGCCGGCCATTGCCGAGGTCGCCGCTTTCCTGCGGATTGCCATTCGACAACAGCAGGGGCGCTTCGCTGCGGTCGGCCTCGATACGCACCGTATAGACCGAAAGCAGGTCCGGCCGGTCGAGGAAATAGGTGATGCGGCGAAAGCCTTCCGCCTCGCATTGCGTGCAATAGACGTCGCTCGACCGGTAGAGGCCGGAGAGCTGGCGGTTGGTGGTGGGGTTGATCTCGGTGACGATTTCCAGCGTGAACGAGCCGCTGGCGGGCAGGCCGCTTATCTCCAGCCTGTCGGGCGTTGCAACATAGGAATTATCGCCTGCCGGCGTGCCGTCTATCTTCAGTTCCGTCAGCGCGAGCTCGTCGCCATCGAGGATCAGCGGCGCATCCGCTGCCGCGCCTTCGCGGCGTTCGACGGTCAGCACGGATTTGACGATCGTGCGCTCGGGATGAAGCACGAATTCGAGACGCGTCTCGGGAATGAGAAAGTCGGTTGGCTTGTAATCTTCCAGTCGGAAAACCTGGCCGGTATCAGTACGCATGAATGCTAGTCCTTGTTATCGTTGCGGCACCTTAACCTGTTTTTCCGGCGGCACAATCAAGGATACATGTCCGGATGCTTCACCCGGTGTAAGCCGGAAAAATGCAAATTGATCGGGATTTCGTCTGGCACTGGCCCTTGATCCATCCTAAAGATATATCAGCTGGCGCATATGCGGCGGCCGCTCCAGGTCTTGAGGAATCCCCCCGTGTCCACCAATGTTCACCCGCAGGGCGGTGAACTGACGAATACAGGCAGCTTGCGCAGCACGAATGTCATGCTTGGCATCGGGCTCAAGGTCGCTTCCGTATGCGTCTTCGTCTGCATGTCCAGCCTGCTCAAGGCATCCGATGGCGTCCCGGCAGGACAATTGGTGTTCTTCCGCTCCTTCTTCGCCATTTTTCCCGTCATCGTCTTCATCGCCTGGCAGGGGCAACTCTCGGTTGCCTTCCGCACCAGCGAACCCTTCAGCCATTTCTGGCGCGGCTTCGTCGGGGTCAGCGCCATGTCGCTGAGCTTCTACGGCCTGACCAAGCTGCCGCTGCCGGAAGCCATCGCGATCAGCTATGCGACGCCGCTCCTGACGGTGGTCTGCAGCGCCATCTTCCTCAAGGAGACGGTTCGGCTCTACCGCTGGACCGCTGTCGCCATCGGCCTTGCGGGCGTGCTCATCATCCTCTGGCCGCGCCTGTCCTTCTTCACCGGCGATACGGAGTTCGGCGGCGACCAGGCCGTCGGCGCGCTTGCGACGCTCGGCGGGGCGGGCCTTGCGGCAATCGCTATGCTGCTGGTGCGCAAGCTGGTCCAGACCGAGCGCACCCCGACCATCGTCGTCTATTTCTCCATCGCCTCGAGCTTCATCGCGCTGGTCAGCTTTCCTTTCGGATGGGTGTGGCCGACCGGGCCGCAGGCGGTCTATCTCATCATGGCCGGCCTTGCCGGCGGCGTCGCGCAGATATTGCTCACCGAGAGCTATCGCCATGCGGACATGTCGGCCATCGCGCCCTTCGAATATACCTCGATGCTGCTCGGCCTCGCCATCGGCTATCTCATGTTCGGCGATGTGCCGACGCGTGAAATGGTGCTGGGCGCGATCATCGTCATCGGCGCCGGCATATTCATCATCTATCGCGAGCACCGGCTGGGGCTGGCGCGGGCCCGCGCCAAGAAGGCCTCGACACCGCAGGGCTAGAACGTCTTCGCCGTCACGTATCGCCTTGCTGCTCGCTCAGCGGATGCAGGTTGAACGTCTCGGGCGTCTGCCGGTCATGGGCATTGAAGGTGAAATCGGTCCGCTCCGACGGCGCCTGCGATGCGCGGCGCAGGCTGCGCCAGAAGGCATATCCGGCATAGGCGGCATAGGTGAGCGCCATGGTCAGGAAGAAGCCGGAAGGGCCGGAGAAATCCATCAGCCGCCCGGCGATCTGCGGTCCGATCATGCTGCCGATGCCGTAGACGATCAGCAATCCGCTCGAAACCTTCACGAATTCGCTCGGCTCGGCAAAATCATTGGCATGGGCGACATTGAGCGAATAGATCGGGAAGAGCACGGTGCCGAAGGCGAACATCAGCGTATAGACCAGCCATGGCGTCGTCGGCTGCAAGAAGATCATGATCAGCGACAGCAGCACGCCGCCGAGCCCGGCGACGACCATGACATAGCGTCTGTCGACGAAATCCGAGATGCGGCCGATGGGATACTGGAAGATGGCGCCGCCGATCATGGCGCTGGCGATCATGGTGGCGATGCCGAATGTCGAAAGCCCGATGTCGCGGCCATAGACGGCGGAGAGGAAGTTCCAGGCGCCGGCAATGATCCCGGCGAGCAGCGAGCCGACCATGGCGGCGGGCGAGCGGGCGTAGAGGGCGGGCAGGTCGAGCGACACCTGCGTCAGCGGGCGGGGCGATTGCGCGTTGGAAAGGCCGGTCGGCACCAGCGCTGCCGCATAGATCAGCGCGCCGATCATGAACAGCGCCTGCGTGGCCGGATTGCCGAAGGGCAGGATATATTGGCCGACGAGCAGCCCCACCATCGAAACGATCATGTAGATCGAGAACACCATGCCGCGCGTCGCATTGGTGACGCGTTCATTGAGCCAGCTCTCGATGACCATGTAGCTGCCGGCCAGCGAGAAACCGGCCAGCGCGCGGAACAGCGTCCAGGCGAGGGGGCTCATGACGAGGCCGTGCATGAGCATGGACATGCTGAGCAGGGTGAGCAGCACGGCGAATACCCGCACATGCCCGACGCGGCGCACGAGGCGCGGCACGATGATGCAGCCGCCGGTGAAGGCGAGGGCATAGCCGGTGCCCATCCAGCCGATCGTCGTCGGCGACCAGCCCTCCATCCCGGCGCGCAGCGGCAGCAGGATGCCGGCAAGGCCGCCCGCCGTGAGCATCAGGAAGGTGCTGGTCAGAAGGGCCGCGATCGGCAGAAGCTGGCGGAGCATGGTGTGAGGCCCTAATTCCCGATAAAGCCCGAACTTACAGGGCGTTCGGCGCCTTTACCCCGGAATTTACGACACCGCCATTCCAATTTTGCGCCAGATCAATCCGTCAGCGCCTTCAGCCGCAGTTTGACATTGACGAAATCCCGCCAGGCGAAGCGCTTCTGCGCCGGATTGCGCAGCAGATAGGCCGGATGCAATGTCGGCATCACCGGTATCTGCTGGCCCGATGCGGTCAGATGCTGCTTCCAGTTGCCGCGCAGGCGCAATATGCCTTCGGTCGAACTGGTCAGCGCCTTCGCCGCTGGCCCACCCAGCGCAACGAGAAGCTTGGGATTGACCAGTTCCACCTGGCGCTCGAAGAACGGCCGGCAGATCTCGGTTTCGAGCGGCGTCGGCGTGCGGTTGCCCGGCGGTCGCCAGGGTATCGTATTGGCGATGTAGACGCTCTGCCGGTCGAGCCCGATGGCGGCGAACATGCGGTCGAGCAATTGCCCGGACCGGCCGATGAATGGCTTGCCCTCCAGATCCTCTTCGCGCCCCGGCGCCTCGCCGACGAACATGATCGCCGCCTGCGGATTGCCATCGGCG
Organism: Phyllobacterium sp. 0TCS1.6A; assembly: GCF_026420825.1. Lineage (NCBI taxonomy): Bacteria > Pseudomonadati > Pseudomonadota > Alphaproteobacteria > Hyphomicrobiales > Phyllobacteriaceae > Phyllobacterium > Phyllobacterium sp. 0TCS1.6A. Next base: position 11,647 of record NZ_JAPMAB010000016.1, on the reverse strand, counting down.
AAGACGAGGTTCTTGGCGGTGAATTTCAGGTTGCAGCCGTCAAAGGCGGCCAGTTGCTCGTGCAGTTCCTCAAGCGTCGCCGCGCCGGCGGCAAGCTGGCGCGCCATGGCGATCTTGGCATCGTCGGGAACGGAAGCCTTGTTCAGGGTGGAAGCCGGAGCCGGTGTCGGCGCCGGTGCAGGTGCCCGTTCGGCCCGCATCTCGCGCGGCTGGGACGGAGGCGGTGCCGCCATCTCGCGCGGTTCGGGCGCCGGGCGCGCCGGCGGCGGCTCCGCGGCGAAGCGATCGACGGGCATATCGCTCAGCGCGGCATCGACGCCCGCTTCCGCGTAGAAGTGCAATATTTCCCTTATGCTCGCCAATGGCCCAACCTCTTCTTCTCTGAAGTCGCAAATTGCCGTGCCTAATGCAAGGTCACGAAGAAGGAATGCGCGGGTCCTGCACCAGATAAAACATGCGCTTCGGGGTAAAGTCGGCGATGGGGAAGACGAAGCTGGTGCTTTGCGCCGGATTGGTGACGCCATCGGTGAAGATCATGCGGTCATAGGGCTCGAAATCGTCCTTGAAGGTCCTGAAACCGTCGGATTTGATCGAATCCACCTTGTGGCCGGGCTGGTAGAACGAGAGGCCGTCGCCATAATCGCTGGGCAGGTTGAGCTGCTCCTGCAATTCGAAGGCGAACTCCACCCAGGGATGGCCGCCGCCATTGATCGCCTCGACCCGCAGATAGAACAATATGCCGATATCGTCGGCCGGATCGCGCAGGGCGGTGCTTTCGGTGCGGATGACGAGCAGGACCGGCGATGCCGCATTGAACTCCTGCACGAGCACGATGGGATCGTCCTCCGTGCCGCGGCCGCTGATGCCCCTTATGGTGAAACCGCCCATCTCGTCGGAAAAGCTGTAGCGCCCCGCTGTCCAAAGCTTTTCCTCCTGCGCAAGGCTGCGAGGCCCGTAAAGCAGGCAAAGGCAGAACAGCAACAGTCCCGCGCCAATCGGAAGCGATGGCTTCATGCGGCCTCCACAAAGAGACACAATGGATGATTATGCCGAAATCCAGCCTCCAGGCAAATCACAAGCCGGCTGCAGAATATTGACGTTTACGTATAAGTAAGGATAAAATGCGCGGAGCGTCGTGCTATGGGGGCAATTGGCCGCATATGGATGCGGCGACAGAGGGTAGTAAACCTTTATTGTTGCGCTAGAAATCGAAAAAACGATCGCGCTTTGCGCATGAGGGAATTTAGGCAGGAGGATTGCATGAGTGAGACGGTTGAACTTCCAGAGCGCGAGAGCATGGAGTTTGATGTCGTCATCGTCGGTGGAGGACCTTCGGGCCTGGCTGCCGCGATCAGGCTCAAGCAGGTCAATCCCGAGCTTTCCGTCGTGGTGCTCGAAAAGGGCGGCGAGGTCGGCGCGCATATCCTTTCCGGTGCGGTCGTCGATCCGGTCGGCATCGACAAGCTGCTGCCCGGCTGGCGCGAGGAGGAGGGCCATCCCTTCAAGACGCCGGTAACCGCCGATCATTTCCTGGTTCTCGGCCCCGCGGGTTCGGTGCGGCTGCCGAATTTCGCCATGCCGCCGCTGATGAACAATCATGGCAATTACATCGTCTCCCTCGGCAATGTATGCCGCTGGCTGGCGACCAAGGCCGAAGAGCTCGGCGTCGAGATCTATCCCGGATTTGCGGCAACCGAGGTGCTTTACGACGACAATGGCGCCGTCATCGGCGTTGCGACGGGCGACATGGGCATCGAGAAGGACGGCTCGCACGGCCCGGCCTATACGCGCGGCATGGAGCTTCTCGGCAAATATACGCTGATCGCGGAAGGCGCCCGCGGCTCGCTGGCAAAGCAGCTGATCGCGCGCTTCAAGCTCGACGAGGGCAAGGAACCCGCCAAGTTCGGCATCGGCATCAAGGAATTGTGGCAGGTCGATCCCTCCAGGCACCAGCTCGGGTTGGTCCAGCATTCCTTCGGCTGGCCGCTCGACATGAAGACCGGCGGCGGCTCGTTCCTCTACCATCTGGAGGACAATACCGTTGCCGTCGGCTTCGTCATGCACCTCAACTACAAGAACCCCTATCTTTCGCCCTTCGAGGAATTCCAGCGCTTCAAGACGCATCCGGCGATCCGCGGCACGTTCGAGGGCGGCAAGCGGCTTTCCTACGGCGCGCGTGCCATCACCGAAGGCGGCTGGCAATCCGTGCCGAAGCTCTCCTTCCCCGGCGGCGCGCTGCTTGGCTGTTCCGCCGGCTTCGTCAATGTCCCGCGTATCAAGGGTTCGCACAATGCCATGCTCTCCGGCATGCTGGCGGCTGAACATGTGGCGCAGGCGCTGGCCGATGGCAGGGCGAATGACGAGCTTGCCGCCTATGAGGATGCCTGGCGCAGCAGCGAGATCGGCAAGGACCTGAAGCGCGTGCGCAATGTGAAGCCGATGTGGTCGCGTCTCGGCACGATCGGCGGCGTGGTGCTGGGCGGCCTCGACATGTGGCTGAACACGATCTTCGGCGGCTGGTCGCCCTTCGGCACGTGGAAGCATGGCAAGACCGATGCGGCCTCGCTCGAGCCGGCCAGCAAGCACAAGCCGATTGCCTATCCGAAGGCGGACGGCGTGCTCACCTTCGACCGGCTATCCTCGGTTTTCCTCTCCAATACCAATCATGAGGAGAATGAGCCCGTCCACCTGATCGTCAAGGACATGGCGCTGCAGAAGACCTCGGAACATGATGTGTTCGCCGGGCCTTCGGCGCGTTACTGCCCGGCGGGCGTCTATGAATGGATCGAGGAAGGCAACGGGCCGAAATTCGTCATCAACGCGCAGAACTGCGTGCACTGCAAGACCTGCGACATCAAGGACCCCAACCAGAATATCAATTGGGTGCCGCCGCAGGGCGGCGAGGGGCCTGTCTATACGAACATGTAAGTCTGCGCCGATATGTAACCGGACTATCGCTGCAGCATCACGGTCTGCTGGTCCGGGCCGGGATCGGCGTCGCCCGGCGCGATGGAAAAGCGCAGCAGCAGCGGCAGATGGTCCGAACCCACTGCTTCCAGCGTCTCCACCCTTGGCTCGACGATGCGGTCTGAAACCAGCACATGGTCGAGCGGCAGGCCAACCCATGGCGCGAAACGGGCCAGCGCTCCATTGACCAGCCAGCTCGGGCGCAGCCCGTCCACATGCCGCGTGCGGCTGGCAAGCATGATGTTCTTCAGGGTTTCGGTCCACGGTGCGGCATTGAAATCACCGGCTATGATGAGCGGACCCTGCAGCTTTTCCAGGTAGGGCCGCACTTCCGCGACGTTCCAGTCCTGCGCGAAGGGCCACGGCCAATCGAGATGGAGCGCGCCGATGGTGGCGCTGTAGCCGCCGAAATCGACGCGGGCGAGGGCGACCAGACTATCGACGCAGAGCGGCGTCGAGCCGAGCGCGAAGGGCCGGCGCGACAGCACGGCCGCGCCGCCGATACGGCTGCGGTTGGGGCAATAGAAATGATAGGGGTAGCGCCCCTCTATCGCCGCGAGCTTCGGCCGCCATTCCGCCGAAACCTCCTCCAGCGTGATCACATCGGGCGATACGCGCGCAATCAGGCGGAATACGTCCGCGTGGCCGCTATTGTCATAGCGCAGATTGAGCTGCAGCAGCTTGTATTCGGCCAATCCACTATTTTGGCCACTGTTTTGGCCACTGTTTTGGCCGGCATTTTCTTCGGCCTTTGCCGCCGCGCCGGCGGCGCCGGTATGGATGAAGACGCTGCCGAGCGCCGTCGCCGCGAAGGCGATCGCCATCAGCCCTTCGCGCCAAAGGCCGAGGAACAGCGCCGGCAGGGCGCAGACGGCCATGAGCACTGCCAGATGCAGCCGGAACTGCGCGAAGGAGTCGAAGGCGGGATGCACCGCGCCGAAGAAGCCGAACACCAGCGGAACCGATATCAGCACCGGTATGACGACAGCCGCGAGGGCCAGCCACGATCGCGATTTGTTTTTCATGTCCCGGCATTAAACCGGCAATTGCGACGCAATCAAGAACTTCATGCGCCGCCGCAGCAGCGCTGCGCCATGGGGCGGCCACCCAGATCGCGACCGGGGCGGGCCATCGCGGCCGCTCAGAGAATCTTCCTCATATCGCCGCAGAGCCGGGACATCTCGCCCGGCGTCAGCACCTGCTCAAGCTCGCCATGCGCCTTCGTCCATACGGGCAGGGCTCTCGACAGAACGGCGAGCCCTTCGGGCGTCAGCGTCAGCAGCCGCCCGCGCCTGTCCTTCGGGTCGGCGGCGACGCTGACCAACCCCCGGCGCTCGAGCGGCTTCAACGCAGCGGTCAATGTGGTGCGGTCCATGGCGAGAAGCGAGGCGACCGATGTGAGATTGGGCGGCACCGGCCGGTTGAGCGACATCAGCAGCGAAAATTGCCCATTGGTCAGGTCATGCGGCCGCAGGGCATCGTCGAACATCCGCGCCAGCGCGCGGGCTGCCCGCTGTACCGCAAGGCACATGCAATGATCGCGAACATGGATCGTCGTTTCATAGGGAATGGAAATCGGCTTTGACATGGCTGGATTAGTATGTTGATATCAACGTAAATTGTCAACCGGCGCCGCGCCGGTCATTGCGGGAGGACAAGACGATGCAGACGGGCAGCTTTATCTGGTACGAACTTCTGACCAGCGATCCCGGGAACGCCATCGATTTCTACAGCCATGTGGTGGGGTGGGGCGCGCAGGATTCGGGCAATCCCCATGTCAGATATACGCTGCTGACCGTGAACGATATTCCGGTAGCCGGGGCGATGTCGACGGCTGACGCGCAGATGGACGGGGTGCCGCCCATGTGGTCGGGTCATATCATGGTCGAGGATCTCGACGGCCATGTCGAACGGTTGAGGCAGGCCGGCGGCACGGTCCATATGGAGCCGATGGACATTCCCGATACCGGACGCTTCGCCATCGTGGCCGATCCCAACGGCGCTTCGTTCCAGCTGTTCGAGCCTTCGCGCGCGGATCGCGGCGATTATCCCGCGCCGCTCACGCCCGGCACCATCGGCTGGCACGATTTGCAGCCGAGCAATTGGGACAAGGCGTTTGCCTTTTATTCAGGCCTGTTCGGCTGGTCGAAGGACGAGACCATCGATGCCGGGCCGATGGGCAGCTACCACATGTTCCGCACCGGCGGCGATTTTCCCGTCGGCGGCATGATGGATGGCCCCAGCAATGAAAATGCCGACAAATGGCGCTATTATATCAATGTCGGCAATATCGACGCCGCGCTGGAGCGGGTGAGGGAGAAGGGCGGCACCATCGCCTCCGGTCCCGACGAAGTGCCGGGCGGCCAATGGGTAGCGCAGGGGCGGGACCCGCAAAATGCCTGGTTCGGCCTGGTGGGTACGCGAGACTGAGCTGGCACGCGGGATTGGGCCGGAAGCCTACTGGAACGCCATCTCGTAGAAGCTGCGCAGCTTGCGTGAATGCAACCGCTCCGGCGGCATCGCCGCCAGCTTCTCCAGGGCGCGAATGCCGATCTGCAGGTGCTGGGCCACCTGGCGCTTGTAGAATTCCGTCGCCATGCCCGGCAGCTTCAATTCGCCGTGCAGCGGCTTGTCCGACACGCAGAGCAGCGTGCCATAGGGCACGCGGAAGCGGAAACCATTGGCGGCGATCGTCGCCGATTCCATGTCGAGAGCGATCGCCCGCGATTGCGACAGGCGCTTCACCGGGCCGCGCTGGTCGCGCAGCTCCCAGTTGCGGTTATCGATAGTCGCAACCGTTCCCGTGCGCATGATGCGCTTGAGATCATAGCCTTCGAGCCCGGTGATTTCGGCCACCGCCTGTTCGAGCGCCACCTGCACCTCCGCCAGCGCGGGAATGGGCACCCATACCGGCAGATCGTCGTCGAGAACGTGATCCTCGCGCACATAGGCATGGGCGAGGACATAATCGCCGAGCGCCTGCGTGTTCCGCAGTCCGGCGCAATGGCCGAGCATCAGCCAGGCATGCGGGCGCAGCACGGCGATATGGTCGGTGATGGTCTTGGCATTGGAGGGGCCGACGCCGATATTGACCATGGTGATGCCGGAGCCATCCTCGCGCATCAGGTGGTAGGCCGGCATCTGCGGCAGCCTGCCGATCGGCACGCCGGAGCTCGGCGCCTTCGCGCCCGCCTCGGTGACGAGATTGCCCGGCTCGATGAAGCGCTCATAACCGCCGCCACCCGAAGCCATCAATTCGCGCGCCAGCACGCAGAACTCGTCGATATAGAACTGGTAATTGGTGAAGAGCACGTAATTCTGGAAATGGCTCGGGCGCGTCGCCGTATAATGGGCGAGGCGGTGCAGCGAATAATCGACCCGCTGCGCGGTGAAGGGCGAAAGCGGCATGATGCTGTCGGCATCGTCGACCTCATATTCGCCATTGACGATGCGGTCGTCCGTCGCCGCCAGGTCCGGCACGTCGAAAAGATCGCGCAGCGGCAGCAGGAACGCATCGGCGACGGAGGCCTCCACATGCGTGCCTTCGAGAAAGGCGAAATGGATGGGAATCGGCGTCGTCGATTCCTGCACCGTGACCGGGCCGCCATGATTGCGGATCAGCAGGCGGATCTGCTCCTCCAGATAATTGGCGAAGAGATCGGGGCGGGTGATCGTCGCCGAATAGATCCCCGGCGCCGAGACATGGCCGAAGGCGAGGCGCGAATCGATCTGCGCATAGCTCGACGTCGCAAGGCGCACTTCCGGATAGAAGGCGCGATAATGGGAGGCATCGCGGGCCTGGTTCCGCGCCACCTTGTCGAAGGCGTCGCGCAGGAACTGCGTGTTCCGCTCATAAAGCGCGGTGAGCGCCTCCACCGCGGCCTTGGCGTCGGTGAATTCCTGGGGATCAGCATCCGCAGGCATGCTGATCATTGTCGTCTTCCTGGTTCCGATTCGTTTGTCCATGCCTCAATATAGTGAGTCATGGTGACAGTTGAAATGCCCTTGAAATGCCGGCTTTTGCAAAGCCGTCCCCTGGAGGGTCGCCCTGCTGAAACGCCTGTCGTTCAGGCGCGCTGCAGGCTGACGAGGAGGACGAGGCCGATGCCGCCATTGGAAGGCGAGCGCGCCTGGTAGCTGGCGGTGAATGCCGCCACGGGGCCGACGAGGATCGAGGAGAAGAGCAGCGCCCTGAGGAACAGGAGCGAGATGTGTGTGGCCGACCGGAGCATTTTGCCTGTTCCTGAGCTTGATGAAAGCGGGTTGGTGAAATCTGCTGCCACCCTGCCAGCCCCAGCCTGAACCCGTGCTGATGCGGCCATTCATCCGCGGTTCAACTTGGCTATGATGTGCGGAACTCGCCAGAGACGGACCTCGGCCTTGCGTGGGCGGGGACCTTGCGGAGCTTGGGACCTTGCGAAGCTCGGGACCTTTCGAAGTTCCGGACCTTGCGAAGCTCGGGATCTTGCGAGGGTTGGCGGGGGCCTTGCGGAGCTTGGGACCTTGCGAAGCCGGGGCGGCACCCTATCTCTGTTTTACTCACCGTAATTCTAGCCACCACAATTCATGCGACCAAAAGCCGGAGATGGACATGACCAGTCAGACAAAGCCGATCGAACTCTATTATTGGCCGACCCCCAATGGGTGGAAAATCTCGATCATGCTGGAGGAGCTTGGTGTTCCCTATACGCTGAAGCTCGTCAACATAGGCAAGGGCGAGCAGTTCGAGCCGTCATTCCTGAAGATCGCGCCCAATAATCGCATGCCTGCCATCATCGATCCCGAAGGCCCGGGCGGCGAGTCGATCTCGGTTTTCGAATCCGGCGCCATCCTGCAATATCTCGGCCGCAAGTTCGGCAAGTTCTATCCCGACGACGAGCGCCAGCGCGTTGCCGTCGAGGAATGGCTGTTCTGGCAGGTGGGCGGCCTCGGCCCGATGGCGGGGCAGGCGCATCATTTCCGCCAATACGCCCCCGAAAGGATCGCCTACGGCATCGACCGCTATACCAATGAGGTCAACCGCCTCTACGGCGTGATGAACCGCCGGCTCGAACAGCGCGATTACCTCGCCGGCGACTATTCCATCGCCGACATGGCTGCCTTCGGCTGGGTGGTGCCGCACCAGAACCAGGGCCAGGACCTCAATGAGTTCCCGCGGCTGAAGCACTGGTTCGAGGCAATCGGCGCACGGCCTGCCGTGCAGCGCGGACTGGCGCTGGGCAAGGAGGAGCGCCGCAACCTCGCCGACGACAAGGAGGCGCAGAAGATCCTGTTCAACCAGCGCGCGCGGTAGGCCGCGGGGGAGTGGTGGCTGGGCTGGTTGGTGGGCTCGGTCGGCCAACCGGGTCGGCCAGCGGGGTTGCCAGCCGGGGTTGGTTGGAGCGCTGCAATCCTCCGCGGCGGGGGAGTTGATCTGGCGGCACTCCTGCCCTGCAACGCCCGAATTTCCCTCGTCCCGAGCCTGGTGAGCATTCAGCAGACAAGGCCCGCCAAATCACGATGGACGCGCTGTGGTGATGCTGCCAAAGAAGGATTGCAACAATGTCGCTGCGTGCTTCGACAAGCTCAGCATGAGGGAGAGTAGAGTTTTGCAGAGCTCTAGTTCTGCAAGGGGCAGACCCAAGCTCCCAACCTTACCGCCATCAAATCAATCCCCTCATGCTGAGCCTGTCGAAGCACGCACGATGCTTTTTGCAGCGCTCAAAAAAGGGACTGCACAAACGTAGG
>NZ_JAPMAB010000016.1:0-2863 GCF_026420825.1 Phyllobacterium sp. 0TCS1.6A | reverse complement strand
CCTCATGCTGAGCCTGTCGAAGCACGCACGATGCTTTTTGCAGCGCTCAAAAAAGGGACTGCACAAACGTCGCTGCGCCCTTCGACAGGCTCAGGATGAGGGAGATTAGAGTTTTGCAGGGTTCTAGTTCTGCAAGCTCGGATTTGATTTGATCGCAGCAAAGAAGCAGCCAAAGTTCGTAGGACGCACCTCAGTGCCGCTGCAATCCCGCACATTCCAACATTCTCCCGCGCATCATCCACGCGTCCAGCTATGTGCTCAGCCAAGGTCGCGCGCATTCGCCCGCCCGGCGCGGCTGTGGCCGCCAAGCGCATTTACCCGTCCACGCACGTATTCGACCAACGCCCGCGCATCATTCACGCGCCCACGCAGCTGCTCAACCGCCTCGCGCATGGATCCATCGCCACACCGTGCATCGCCGAAAAAAGGGGGACAGCTGTGAGGGGAAACCACAGCTGTCCCAAGTGCAGCGGGAATGTTGCAGAACCTGGGTCTCATCAGCCGCCGAGACATTTCTCCACCATCTAATGAACGATGAACTCAACAAAACTGATATTGCTGGCCAGGGCAGTGGGAGGATTAGCGACAAATATACTACGCTGCCGCGGCCATGGAGATAAAACTATTCAAGTATCAAACCAATTCAGAAATGCTTCGTGCTGAAAACAAGACCATTAATACTTCAATTTTGACCCCTCCACAATTAGACGTTGGTCTAAGACGCTGCACCCATGGCGTCGTCGCATCCGGCGTCGCATCCGGTGTCGCATCCGGCGTGGCCAGCAGCGTCCCGGCTTTCGCCGGATCAGGCACCGTCAGGCACCGGCCACGCACCGGCCAGGCGTCGGCCACGCAACGGCAAGCAGGCACATCAGCCGGCGCAAACGCGACAGCCGCGCGAATCGCTGCGGGAGAAATGGGTTTGTTGCCGTCAAGCGGGCCGAGGCCCTTGCCGCACGCGCCGCACGGCAGGCGAAAAGCCCAAACCCGGAGATTGTGCATCGTCCGGGTTTGGCGCGCATTGACTATTGCCGCGTCAGGCTCTCGCTCTTGCAGATCAGCCCGCCCATGACGCAGCCGGAAAGCGACAGCGTGCCGCCCTTTGCCGTGGCCTTGCCATTATAGGTCTTGCCCTCGTCGAGCTTGTTGACGGTGCCCTTGTAGGCGCCGTCCCTGCCGGCCATGGAGCCGATGGATTTGCCCTTGTATTCGCCGGTCATCACGGTGCCGCAATATTTGTCGCCGCCGCAGGCTGAATATTGGATGATGGTGCCGTTCGGGCGCTTCCAGGAGCCGACGATCGGCTCTTCGGCCAGCGCCGGGCCCGCGGCCAGAACGAGCGCGGCACATGTCAGCAGCAGTTTCAGTTTCATTCCTTCCTCCCATTGAAGCCAGCTCCGGCTCTTTCCGCTGGAGCTTACGCAAACGTAAAAGTAATTCAAAAGCCGGGCGATGGAAAGCGGCAAAATCCGGGCTGCGGCGAGGGCGGGCGCCGGCAGGACGCGCCGTTTCAAATCACGCCTTGGTTAGCGGACTCTTGACGCCGCCCAGCGCAATTTTAATGGTCCGGCGCCGCAAAGCCCGCCATTGCTGGACCGGTATATTTAACGAATTCCGAAGTTTACCAGTTGTTTTGATTTTGTTTTTCTCCAGTTAAGCATCCCGCTTAACGCCGCTTTCAAGCCTCTGCTGCCATCATTGCAGACATCGAAAGAGACACGCCAAAACAAAAAAGGCGGCTCTCGGGAAGTCTGACAGGGCATTCCAAGATCAACGGATTTGGTTCAGCAAGGGATTGGCATCATGGCACGTTTTGAACTCCAGAACCTCGATAATGGCCAGGCCGGCGGTTCCGCCGAAACCGATATCATCTTCGAAATGGGGATGATGTATGCCAGCGGCCGCGACTGCGAGGTCGATCTCGTTTCGGCCCATAAATGGTTCAACATCGCTGCAATCAAAGGTTGTGATCGTGCAGCCAGGCGTCGCAGCGAGCTCCTGCGGCACATGTCCAAAGGTCAAATCGCCTCCGCCCTGCACGAGGCGCGTGAATGGTTGAAGTCACACTAAACACAACCTTGAGTAATCGCGACGCTCAGGCTAGACTTTATTACAACTCAGGTTCGTGCCTGCAGACCCCTGGAATAAGTCTAGTTCTTTTGTTCTACTAACAAAATATTTGTTTACGGCGCCGTTTGTTCTTTGACAATTTTCCGCCTTTTCGCGTATTGGAATAGGAATGAAGGCACAACTAAAGCGTGTGCCTCAGTTGTAAATGAATGGAATACGCATGCAGGAAGATCTTGAGAGACTATTGTCGAGCCTGACCGATGCGCAGACGCAACTCATTGCGACCTGTGCCAAGTCCAAGGCATTTCCTGATAATAACACATTGCAGAAAATCGCGACCCTGGAGCTGAATATCGCTGCCGTGGAAACGGCCATCGCCAATCTGCCGCGCAAGGGCGCCAACTAGGCGCCAACCAGCCACTTCGTTCCGGGCATATGCGGGGGTGAGTTTTCTCCCCCGGCCGGCCTCATGCTGGGCCCCTCATGCTGAGCTTGTCGAAGCACGAAGCACGCACTTCACTTATGCAACACACGGCCCTCCGTGGGGCATAAATGGAAACTTATCCCACCACTTTGAAACCGGTTTATTCTGCACAAATCCTTTCCAGTGGGGGAGCAGCTTCCGGTGCTGTTTCGAAAGCTGGGGAAGGGTGGCGTTGCCGGACAGTCGGGAGTGACAAACCCGACTATCCGGCAAACTGCAGAAGGAAACGGAAGTGGCGCTTCGTTTTCCGGGTTGTTGCGTCTGACAAACGCAATGATAGCAGGCAAAGACGTCGCGGGCGGTCTTCGG
>NZ_JAPMAB010000015.1:0-48585 GCF_026420825.1 Phyllobacterium sp. 0TCS1.6A | reverse complement strand
ATGAGGATGATTGATTTGATTGCAGAAAAGCAGGGAGCCCAGGTTGGAAACCTCGCAGAATTATCCCCCTGCCAAACTCCACTCTCCCTCATCCTGAGCCCTCATGGTGAGCTAGTCGAACCACGAAGGGCGCAGCAACGTTTGTGCAATCGCTTTTTTATGGCACCGCATCAAAATAGTGCGTGCTTCGACAGGCTCAGCATGAGGGAGGTTGGCTCACTGGCACCCTTGTCCCCGCCATGTGAGCTTCGGCGTCGGCCAGATCCTGTTGCGTGTCGATGTCGGAGATTTCGTCCAGACGGCAATCGACGAATGCTGCCTCGCCGAGCAGCGACCTTGCACCGCCTTCGCCGCTTGCCGGCAGGTATGCCAATGCACTGAGCGGGAAGATCGCCGGCGGGCCGCGATGGTCGCCCGCGCGCGATGCGACGACCTGGCCGCGCCTTTGGGCGGCCTTGGACAACAGCCGTTCTATGTGCTCTCGTCGAATGAACGGCATGTCTCCAAGGCAGACGAGGACGTTTTCAAGGCCGCTCGCTTCCATAACACCGCGTCGCAGGGATCCGAGCATGCCTTCCTCGGGCGCATCGTTGTGTACGATCGAGTAGCCATCCTCCCGGAAGGCCGCGGTCCAGTCCGTGCTCTGCCTGCAAACCAGTATTTTCCTGGCCCATCGGAACGGCTGCAGCGTGCGTAGCACATGATGGGCGACCGGCGCGCCGCCCAGCTCGGCACCTAGCTTGTCGTCACGGTGAAAACGGGAACCCGATCCCGCGCCCAGCACGAGAACGGCCGTCGAATGCGATGCCGCAAGGTCGATCATGGTCTTCGCGATTCGAGCACGGACATGATCTCGGCAAGTACGGAAACGGCAAGTGACCGTGCTTCCCTCGCCGGTCCGAACAGGCCGATGGGTGCGCGAATACGGTCGAGCTGTTCGGGCGAGTGTCCATCTTCGAGCAGTCGCTGGCGTCGGTTGGCATGCGTTCGCCGGCCGCCGAGACAGCCGATATAGAACGCCGGCGACGCCAGCGCGTGCCGCAACACCGGCAGTTCCTTCTCGATGTCATGATGAAGCAGGACGATCGCAGATTCGCCATCGGCCTGCCTTGCGATATCATCGGCATCGATCGGAACGATCTCGAGGCCGGCCGCGGTGGCAATGTCGGAAAATACGCGGCTTTCGATGCCCTTTCCGGCAAGAAATATCCGAGGATCGGGCCTGTAAGTCGTCACCAGGCGATCGTCTTCCCAGCCCGTCGCGGACAGCCCCGCCCGAACGGACAGCCGCTGGCCGCCGGGATCGTAAACCAGGCTGACGGGCTTGCGTGCGACGACCATTTCGTCGAGGAGATGGTCGATGGTCGCAGCCTCTCGCAGGACATGGATCGTCAGGCTGAGCCCGCCTCCGCAGGGCAGGACAATGTCGAAAAATGGTGAACCCTTGCCGAGGCGGCAGACACGGTCGGCGTCTTCGGCGATCGCTTCGAGAGCTTCGCGCGCAACCGCGGCTTCGATGCAGCCGCCGGACACGTAACCGCAATAGCGGCCGTCCCCGGTGACCGCCATATGCGCGCCGAGCGCGCGCGAGGCACCATCGGTGATCTCGGCCAACGTCACGAGGGCGCATCGCTGCCCGTCCGCAACGGCGTCGCGAAGGAAGGCGAATATCTCCCTCGGACGGTCAACCGGTGCGACCGGCCGCAGTTCGATTTCTGCGAGGTTTGAGTAGCGATTTACTGCTCGCATCGGCGACATCCTGTCCTGGAGCTGATTTCGGGCTTGCCGAAAGTGCAACATACGCGGCAAGATAGGTGCTGGGCAATGCGTTGAATAGTCGACTGAACCGGCGCACGCAGTCACATTTATGTGCTGCATCGATAAGTTCAATCAGCTTTCCGGCCCTTACAAAGAAACGCCGGCCGCGTTATATTTCGACGACCGTCTCACTGTTTGAACGCGGGCGGGATCAACCTGGATCATCACGGCAGATGGAGGCGAGTTCATGGCGACATTCACCATCAACGGATCAGCTCACACATTTGATGGCGACCCGGAGATGCCTTTGCTTTGGTATCTTCGCGACGTTGCAGGAATGACGGGTACCAAGTTCGGCTGCGGGCAAGCGCTTTGCGGCGCCTGTACGGTACATGTCGAAGGAACCGCGGTTCGCTCCTGCCAGACCTTGATGGGTGACATCGAAGGTCAGGCCGTCGTGACGATCGAGGGACTTTCTCCGGACGGAATGCATCCGTTGCAGAAGGCGTGGCGCGAACTCAATGTCGCCCAGTGCGGCTATTGCCAGGTCGGCCAGATCATGCAGGCGGTCTCCCTCCTCAACGATACGCCGAACCCCACGGATGCCGATATCGATGCGGCGATGAGTGGAAACATCTGCCGGTGCGGCGCCTATCCCCGCATTCGCGCGGCGATCAAACTTGCAGCCGGGGGGGCGTGAACCATGACCATCAACATACCGACGAGCGAAGCATCCGGGGTCCTTAACCTCAGCCGTCGCTCACTGCTGCTCGGGCTCGGCGCCGGCGCCCTGGTTCTGGCGATAGGATCGCCTTCCGCTCTGGCGCAGGAAAAGCCGACGAAATACGGCGGCGATGCAATGGAAGGTGGTCTCAAGGACGATCCTCGAATCTTCCTGTCGATCGGGGATGACGGAACTGTCACCCTGCTCTGCAATCGGGCCGAGATGGGACAGGGGGTGCGAACCAGCTGGGCGATGGTGGTCGCCGACGAACTGGAAGCAGATCTGGCGCGCGTGACGGTGCTTCAGGCGCCGGGTGACGAGACGCGTTTCGGCAACCAGAATACCGATGGTTCGCGAAGCATGCGTCATCATTATGAGCCGCTGCGCCGCATCGGCGCCGCCGCCCGGCAGATGCTGGAGCAGGAGGCGGCCGCACGCTGGAATGTCGCCGCCACCGAGGTGAAGGCGGACAATCATGAAATCGTCCACGCCGCGAGTGGACGCCGTCTCGGTTTCGGTGAACTCGCCGACGGAGCCGCGAAAAGAGCAGTCCCGGCCCAGGATACGCTCGCATTCAAGAATCCGGAGCAGTTCCGCTATATCGGACGCGACAAGATTTCCCTGGTCGACAATTTCGACATCACGACGGGCAAGGCTGTCTACGGCATGGATGTTCGGGTCGAGGGCATGGCCTATGCCGTCGTCGCCCGGCCTCCGGTCCTCGGAGGCAAGGTGCGGAGCGTTGTCGACACCGAGACCCTGAAGGTGCCGGGCGTCCTCAAGGTCGTTCCGATCGACGCGCCGGGAATTCCGTCTGCATTCCAGCCCCTTGGCGGCGTTGCGGTGGTGGCGGAAAACACCTTTGCCGCGATCAAGGGGCGCTCCCTGCTGAAGATCGAGTGGGATGACGGCGCGAACGGGAGCTATGATTCGGTCGAATACAGGAAAACCCTTGAGACGGCCTCGACAACCAAGGATGGCAAGGTCGTGCGCAATGACGGCGATGCCTACGCCGCCCTGGAAAGCGCCACGAAACGGCTCGACGCATCCTATTACATCCCCCACCTGGCCCAGGCGCCGATGGAGCCGCCAACGGCAACTGCGCGCGTGACCGGTGACGAATGCGAGGTCTGGAGCAGCGTCCAGGCGCCGGAGGCGATCCGCATCGATCTTTCCAAGCGGTTCAACATTCCGCTCGAGAAGGTCACTGTCCACACGATGCTGCTCGGTGGCGGGTTCGGGCGCAAGTCCAAGCCGGACTTCGCGAGCGAGGCCGCAATCCTCTCGCGGGCGATGGAGGGCCGGCCGGTCAAGCTGGTCTTCACCCGCGAAGACGATATCCAGCACAGCTTTTTCCATACGGTATCGGTGGAGCGGCTGGAAGCGGGGCTGGATGCGGACGGAAAACCCGTCGCCTGGCTGCATCGTACTGTCGCGCCATCGATCACATCGATTTTCATGCCCGACCCCAAGCACGAGTCGCAATTCGAGCTTGAGATGGGCGCTGTCGATGTGCCCTTCGCCATACCCAACATACGGATCGAGAATCCCGAGGCGCCGGCCCACACGCGCATCGGCTGGCTCCGGTCGGTTTCCAACATTCCCCACGCCTTCGCGATCCAGAGCTTTGCGGCCGAACTCGCCGCGGCTGCCGGGCGCGATCCCAAGGATTATCTGCTGGAATTGATCGGGTCTGACAGAAGCGCCTTCGAGAATTCCCCGCTGGCGTGGAACTATGGAGAAGATCCGAAGCGGTACCCGTTCGAAACCGCGCGTCTGCGGCAGGTCGTCGAGCGGGTGGCGAAGGAAGCCGGCTGGGGTCGCTCATTGCCGGCCGGACGCGGCCTGGGCATCGCCGCCCATCGCAGCTTCGTCAGCTACACGGCGGTCGTGGTCGAGGTTGCCGTGGAAGACGGCGGCGCATTCACGGTTCCCCGGGTGGACATCGCCTTCGATTGCGGACCGGTGATCAATCCCGACCGTGTGAAGTCGCAACTCGAAGGCGCGGTGTTGCAGGGCATCAGCCTTGCGACGATCGGCGAAATCACCTTCAAGAACGGCCGTACCGAACAGACCAATTTCGACGGCTACGAGGTGACGCGGATCGATGCGGCGCCGAAGGAGATACATGTCCATCTGATGGAGTCGGGTTACGACAAACCGCTTGGCGGCGTCGGCGAGCCCGGACTGCCTCCGGTGGCTCCGGCGCTGACCAACGCCCTCTTCGCGGCGACGGGCAAGCGAATAAGGGCACTGCCGATCCGCGACCAACTCGCATAGGGCGCACGACGCCTGTTACAAGCAACAAGCCGGAGCGATCAGATCGCTCCGGCTTGTTGTTGCTGGCCCTGACCAGAGGCTAACCGGGGAAACATTCGATGAGCATCTCGGTGAGAATCCTCACTTTCCGGGAGGGATACTGGCTGGGCGGCCGGAGGACGAAGATGCCGGCCGGCGGAATCGGATGATGCGCCATGATCGGCACCAGCGCGCCTGAACGAATATGATCGGCGACGAGCGGCTCCGGCAGATAGGCGACGCCGACCCCCTCCAGGGCAGCCGCGACGAGCGATACTCCGTTATCGGCTACGAAACGTCCCTGGGGACGTATCAAGACGATCTTGTCGCCATCCATGAATTGCCACGTCTCGGTGGGCCGCATCACGGTCTGGTGGTTCATGATATCGTCCGGTGTTGCGGGAACGCCGTGCGCCTCGATATAGGCGGGGCTCGCAACCAGCTTGCCGAAGATCGGTCCGACCCGCCGCGCGAGGAGGTTGGAATCCGGCAGATGTCCTACGCGAATAGCGCAATCGAAACCCTCTCCGACAAGATCCACGAAGCGATCGGTATAGGAGGAATCAATGTGCAGTTGCGGATGCCGAAGCGCCATCCGGGAGAGGACGGGCGCAAAATGCGTCGGGCCGAACGAGAGTGGCACGGCTATGCGCATGCGGCCGCGAAGCTCGCCGGCAGGGAGGATCGTTTCGCGCGCCACATCCAGTTCGGCGGAAATCCGGGCTGCGTAGTCCCGGAACGTAGCGCCTGCCTCCGTGAGCGCTATGCCGCGGGTCGTTCGCGAAAGCAATTGCGCACCGAGCTCTGCCTCGAGCTGGGTGATCCTGCGGCTGACCACCGATTTGGAGATGCCGAGCCGCAGCGCCGCTGACGATACGCCGCCCGCATCGGCAACCTCGACGAATATTTTCAGATCCTCAAGTTCCACTTCGCGTTCCGTTTCTTGCAACAGGGCGTTACGCGACCGGGGACTACCCGGTGGCAGGCGAGAATGACAGGTTCGCCGCGGATGGCTCTCCGATGAGGGTGTCCTCACAAAATGCCTCAACGAACCGCCAATAAAGGATATATTCATGACCTTTCGTAACGGCCTCAATTCTCTGCTTCGTCCCGAAGATTCCGTCCTCGTTCTGATCGATCATCAGGCATACCAGCTGGCCAACCTCAATAGCCATGATCCTCAGGCCGTCGTCAACAATGTAACCGCGCTGGCAAAGCTGGCAAAAGCGTTCAATGTCCCGACGATCCTCACCAGCGTGATCGCGGATCGTGGTGGCAAGCTCTTCAAGCAAATCACCGATGTCTTCCCGGAGCAGGAAGTGATCGACCGCACCTGGGTGAATACCTGGGAGGACGAGAAGGTGGTGGACCTGGTCAAGGCGACCGGCCGCAAGCAATTGATCATCGCCGGCCTGTGGACCGAGGTTTGCGTGGCGATGCCCGCGATTCAGGCCGCCGGCGAAGGCTGGGACGTGACCGTCATCACCGACGCATCGGGCGGAAGCTCGACCGAGTCTCACCAGGTCGCCATCCAGCGGATGATCGCTGCCGGCGTCAACATGATGACCTGGATGGCGCTTGCCGGCGAATGGCAGCGGGACTGGGCGCGCCTCGAACACGTCGAAGAGCTTACGGAAGTGCTCATTTCGCACATGAGCGGCAGCGGCATCGCCTATCTGTGGGAGCAGCAATTGCTCAACACGCCGATCCCGACGACCAAGGGCGGGCACTAGAACCTGGCCGGGACGACGAGGATATCGATGAATGCGTCGCAAGATTGCGGACGATCGGTCCATTCTCGTCGTCCCTCCCGGAAGCTTGCTCTATCCCTGGCAGCACTTGCCCTCTTTCAGATCGACCACGAAGCGGCCTTCGCGAACGACGCATCCACGCTGGAGAGGCCCACGATAAAAACCGACCGGTCGCAGGAGGACTGGTCGTTTCTGGCCGATCCGAAACTGCGTACGCAACCGCTGGATGGGTTCAAATACATTCCGCTGTTTTCCTCCAATCGCGACAGCTACATCTCATTGGGGCTCAACCTTCGCGAAATATTCGAAGTCAGCGACGCGCCGGCTTTCGGAACCGTGCCTGCGAATCCCGCCGATTCCTATTGGTTGCAGCGCGCGCAGTTCCATATCGACGTTCACCTGAATGAAAACTGGCAATTGTTCACGCAGTTCGAGGATGTGCGTGCCTTCGACAAGACGGTGGTCGGCCCCAATGACGCAAACCGGTTCGACCTTCGGCTGGCATTCATCGGCTACACGCAGGAGACCGACGCGGGAACGTTCAGGGCGAGGATCGGCCGCCAGGACTTCGCGTTTGACCTCGAGCGCTTCGTATCGTTGCGTGACGGGCCGAATGTCCGTCAGTCGTTCGATGCGATCTGGGCCGGATGGGAGACGGAGGCATGGCGCTTCTACGGTCTCGTCAGCCAACCCGTCGAGAATCGGGATGATGATCCATTTGACGATCGCTCAAGCGGCGATGTGCTGTTCAGCGGCGCGCGCATTGAATGGCAGCTTTCGCAGGATATCGAAGCCTCGACTTATTACGCGCTTTACCAGCGCAAGGACGCCGCTTTTCTCGCCGCGTCGGGTGAGGAGGACAGGCATATGCTCAATATCCGGACGGCCGGCAAATATGCCGGCTTCGACTGGGATGTGGAGGCAATGGGCCAGGTCGGCAAGGTCGGTTCGGCCGATGTGCTGGCCTGGGCGGTGGGAGCGAGGACAGGCTATACATTCCAGAATATTGGCTGGTCGCCGAGGATCGGCCTGCAGTTCGACATGGCATCAGGCGACCGGGATGCGGACGATGGCAGGCTTGGCACGTTCAATCCGCTGTTTCCAAACGGCTTCTATTTCTCGCTCGGCGGCCATACCGGATACGCCAACCTCGTCCACCTCAAGCCATCGATCACCGTCCAGCCGTCAGAAGATTTGACCCTGATGGCCGGAGCCGGGCTGCTGTGGCGCCTGACGACGGACGATGCCGTCTATACCATGCCGAGTGTCCCGGTCGCCGGAACCGCTGCCGGGGGTTCGCCGTGGACCGGGGCCTACGCCCAAGTGAGGGCCGACTACAGGTTCAATCAAAATCTCACGGGCTCGGTCGAAGCGGTCCACTACCGGGTCGGCTCGACGCTTCGCGACGCCGGAGGCCGCGACAGCAACTACTTCCGGGCGGAACTGAAATTCGCCTGGTAGTGTCGGGCCTATCGATCAAAGCCCGGCGGCTCGACCATAATCCTCGTCCGAAACCTTCTCCATCCAGGTAACGGAGGTTCCGTCCCTGGCCTCGGCCACGGCGAAATGGGTCATCGCCGCCGCCCGGGTTGCGCCATGCCAGTGCCTGACGTTCGGCGGAATCCAGACCACGTCTCCGGGACCGACCTGCTGGACCTGTTCGCCTTCCTTCTGCACCCAGCCGTTTCCGCTGACGATGAACAGGGTCTGCCCGAGCGGGTGCGTGTGCCAGGCCGTGCGTGCGCCCGCCGTGAAGGATACGGTTGCCCCACCGACACGCGCAGGCGCGTCAGCCTGGTAGAGGCCGGAAATCTCGACCTTCCCGGTGAAATACTGCTCCGGTGCCGACGCAGCGCCGCTTCCCGCCGGCGTGATCCTGAGGTCTGCCTCGGCTGCGTTCACGGCGGTGCCTTTCCTGCTTTCGAAGACCTGCTTGAGCACCGGCACGGCGGACATGGCTCGCGGCCAGCCTGCGTAGAACGCAACATGGGCCAGGACTTCGGAAGCTTCCGTCTGCAACAGGCCATTGTCCATGGCGCGGTTGGCGTGGAACGGCAATTGCTCCGGCTGTCCGATGGCTATCAGCGCCGACATCGTCACCAGGCTGCGGTCGCGCGCGGCAAGGTCGGGACGCTGCCACAGATCGCCGAACAGGACGCGATTGGTGAGTTCCGCAAGCGCCGCGGCCGTCGGGGCAACCGCATTGTCGACCGCTGTCCGGCGGGCAGCCTCGGCTGCGGCCTCCAGTTCGATGCGAGCGGCCTTGCTGTCGCCGACGGGTGCGATACCGCGTTCGTCGAACAGCTTCTTGGTCTCGGTCACGGCCGAGATCGCATTCGGCCAGCCCGAATAGAACGCGAGCTGGGTGATCAGTTCGCCGATCTCCTCCGGCTTGACGCCATTGTCCAGCGCGCGGCCGACATGCGAGCCGATCTGCGCAAGTTTTCCTGTCGATATGAGTGCCGAAAGGGTGACGAGGCTGCGGTCGCGCGGGGCCAATTCCCGGCGCTCCCAGACTTCGCCGAACAGGACATCGTCGGTGAAATGCCCGAGGCCGGGCGCGACGTCGTAGACCGCCGCCGGGGCAACCCGCCTGCGGTCTTCCTGTGCGTCGACGCCCGTGGCGGCGAGAGCCGATAGGGCAATGCTTGCGGCGATTTTCTTCATCTGTGGGTTTCCTCTAGCTGTATCAGGATGGCTGTATCAGGATGGCCGTCTTTGCTCGCGTCAAAGTTCCTGGGCGGTCGGCCGGAAGAGGATCTCGTTGATTGCGACATCTTCGGGCTCGCTGATCGCAAAGGCCACCATTCGGGCGAATGTCTCGGCTGGCACGCCGACCTGGCCCACATAGTCCTGGTTCGCCTGCTGCACGTCCTTTTCGCTGATGTGATCGAGCAGTTCCGTCTTGACGGCGCCGGGAGAGATGATCGTGGTGCGGATATTGTAGGCAGCCATCTCCTGCCGAAGCCCCTCAGACAGCGCCCGCACGGCAAATTTGGTGGCGGAATAGACGGCCGAGCCGCCAAAAAGCTTGTGGCCCGCCACGGAGGCGAGATTGATGACGTGGCCGGATTTCTGCTCCTTCATGTGCGGAAGCGCGGCAGCGATGCCGTAGAGGACGCCCTTGATATTGACGTCGATCATCTGGTCCCATTCGTCGACCTTCAGCCGATCCATCGGCGAGAGCGGCATGACGCCGGCATTGTTGATGAGCACGTCGATACGTCCATAGGTCGCGACTGCAGTGTCCACCAGCTTCCGCAGGTCCGCCTGCCTGGTGACATCGGTAGCGAGGGCAATGGCCTTGCCGCCGGCGGCGTCGATCTCGGCGGCAAGCGCATCGATACGGTCGGCCCGGCGCGCGCCGAGGACGATTTTCGCGCCCCTGGCGCCGAGATGGCGCGCCGCTGCGGCGCCCATCCCGCTTGAAGCGCCGGTGATGACGATCGTCTTGCCAGTAATGTTGTCGGTCATTTCATGTCTCCTGATTAAGAGGGTCGAGCAAGGGACGACGACTGCGCACCCTGCGCCGGTCGCCGCCGCGATGAGTGGCTTCGCCTAGGCCAGGTGCTGGCCGAAGAACGCCGCGATCCGGTCGAAGGGGATTTTGTCCATGCGGTCGTAGAGGTCGGTGTGGTTGGCGTTCGGGATGATCATCAGTTCCTTGGGCTCCGCTGCCGCCGCGAAGGCTGTTTCGCTGAAATATCGCGAATGGGCGTTCTCACCGTGGATGAGCAGGAGCGGGCGCGGGGAAATCTCGGCGATATAGGTCAGGATCGGCATGTTCATGAACGACAGCGGCGTCGTCTGCGACCAGGCATTGCCGGAATTGACCGCGCGGGGATGATAGCCACGCGGCGTCATGTAATAATCGTGATAGTCGACGAGGAACTGCGCTTCGCCGCCCTTGAGTTCGTTATATGGCGGCTGATATGCCGGCGTTCCTTTCTCCGCATCCGCCCAGCGCTGGAGGCTCAACTGTTCGAGCGTTCTGGCGCGCGCCTCCGGAGTGACGCTGTCATTGTAGCCTTTCGACATGGCGCGGGTCATGTCGTACATGGTGCTTGCAACGACCGCCTTGACGCGCTTGTCCACGGCGACGGCATTCAATGCCATGCCGCCCCAGCCGCAGATGCCGATCACGCCGATGCGCTCGCGGTCGATTTCGGGCCGCAGGCCGATGAAATCCACTGCGGCACTGAAATCCTCGGTATTGATGTCCGGAGACGCAATGTTGCGCGGCTCGCCGCCACTTTCGCCGGTATAGGAGGGGTCGAAGGCAAGAGTTGCGAAACCGCGCTCCGCCATGGTCTGAGCATAGAGGCCCGACGATTGCTCCTTCACCGCGCCGAAGGGTCCGCTGACGACAATAGCGGGCAGCGCTGCGTTGCCGCCGTTCCTCGGCTGATAGAAGTCGCCCACCAGTGTGATGCCGTAGCGGTTTTTGAACGACACCTTCTGGTGATCGACATTGTCGCTCTTCGCAAAAACCTTGTCCCATTCCGGGGCCTGCGCCAGCGCTCGTGTTGCGGTCGCGGCGGGGACCATGCTGGCCGCGACGGCGAGGCCCGCTCCCTTTATCAGGCTGCGCCTGCTGGTATTGCAGGTATTGTCACTATCGATGTGCTTGCTCATGGCAGGGTCTCCTTAGCCATTGAAGTTGTGATGTATCGGATGCTCGGCTGATGCCGGACATCGCGGGTGGGAAAATTTCGGTCCTGCTCATCTTCCGCTCCGGATCGCACGCCATGCGGCGAAGGAGGCGAGCGAGGAACCGCCCAGAAGTGCGGCGCTGAGCACGAAGGTCGATTGCCAACCCGCAACGTCGAAAAGAAGCCCGCCGAGAGACGCTCCGGCCGTGATGGCAAGCTGGATCACGGCGACCTGCAGGCCGCCCCCGGCTTCGGCATCGTCGGCAAGAACGCGGCTCAGCCAGGTGCCCCAGCCCACGGGCGCCGCGGTTCCGAGGAAGCCCCAGCCGATCAGGGACATGAACACCGGGACCGGCATGTCGCCGAATGCGATCATCGCCAGGGCGATAAAGGCCATGAGGAAGGGGATGGCTATCAAGATGCTGAACAGGCGATGGTTGAGCAGCCGGCCAACGGCCCAGGTTCCGGCAGCTCCCGCCAGTCCCATCAGCAGAAGGACGAGCGACAGCGTTTCGATGCCGAGCCGCGTCACCTGCTCCAGGAACGGCCGCAGATAGGTGAAGAGCGCGAACTGGCCCATGAACAGCATGAGGATGGCCGCCATGCCGATGGCGACCGGAGGACGCCCCAGCAACCGGAAGACGTTCGAGCTTGCCGGGTCGCGGCGCGGCGGAAGCGTCGGCAGGCTGATCCACTGCCAGAGGAGCGCGAGCAGTCCGACAGGGACGATGAGGAAGAAGGCGCCACGCCAGCCGATATAGGAGCCAAGCAGGCTGCCCAAAGGTGCGGAGACGGTCGCCGCGATCGCATTGCCGGCATTGAGCAGGGCAAGCGCCTTCGGCACCTGGTCTTGCGGGACGAGGCGCATCACGATCGACGTCGACATCGACCAGAAGCCGCCGATGGAAATTCCGAGCAATGCCCGGCCCAGCATCAATACGGGATAGGAAGGCGCGAAGGTGACGGCGATGCCCGAGAGTATCAGGAGTAGCGTCAAGGCCAGCACGACCACGCGCCGGTCGAGGCGGCGGGCGAGCGCGGCAATGCACAGGCTGGTCAATACGGCGAAAACGCCCGAGATGGAGATTGCCTGCCCGGTGTTTCCCTCGGATACGCCGAGATCCGCGGCAATCGGCGTCAGCAGGCTCACGGGCATGAACTCCGACGCGATGAGCACGAATACGCATAATGTCATGGAGGAGACAGCGCCCCACGCCGAGCGTCGGTCGCGAATGGTCTCGTCATAGGTCAGTGTCATGTGCCTCGATCCTGATTGGCAATTGCTTGCTGATGGGCACAAGGTAATGTTGCGAGACTTTGTGGACTATCCGTGCTAATCCACATGAACTTATCTATTTTCAATATAAGTCAGGGTATAGGCGATGCAGCGCGAGGATATGAGGGACCTGCTCTGGTTCCTGGAGGTGGCGAGGGAGCAAAGCTTCACCAAGGCTGCGGCAGCGCTTGGAACGTCGCAGCCGACGCTCAGCCATACGATCAAGCAGCTGGAGACCCGCCTCGGCGTGCGGCTGCTTACAAGGACGACGCGAAACGTGGCGACGACAGAAGCGGGCGAGCGGCTGTTCCAGTCCCTGGCTCCACGATTTCAGGAGATCGAGGCGGATCTGGCAGCCCTGGTCGCCTTTCGCGAGAAGCCGTCCGGCACCATTCGACTGACATTGTCGGACCATGCCCAGCAGATGACGGTGTGGCCGAAGCTGAGCCGCGTATTGGCCGACTATCCGGATATAAGGGTGGAACTCTACAGCGATAACGGCATGCGCAATATCGTGGAGGAGCGCTTCGATGCGGGCGTGCGGCTTGGAGAGAGCGTCGACAAGGACATGATCGCCGTACGCATCGGCCCGGACTGGCGGCTCCGGGCGGTGGCTTCGCCGGAATATTTCGCCCGGCAGGGCATCCCGCTTACGCCGCAGGACCTGGTTCGGCATGTGTGCATCAATACGCGCCAGGCGACGTGGGGCGGGTTCTACTCATGGGAATTCGAAAAGGACGGAAGGGAGCTGCGGGTCAGGGTCGACGGGCAGCTCAGCTTCAATTCCTCGATCGCCCAGATCGATGCGGCGCTGAAGGGTTATGGGATCGCCTATATTCCGGAAGACCTCGTGGAAGAAGACATTGCCGCGGGGAGGCTGCAGGCCGTGCTGGACGACTGGAGCCAGCCCTTTACCGGCTATCATCTGTACTACCCAAGCAGGCGCCAGATGTCCCCGGCGATGACCGTGATCGTCAACGCACTCCGGCACCGAGGCTGAACCGGCCAGGCTGGTTCCGACGCCGGCCAGAGCCGATACGGTCTATTGCTTTGCGGATTGCGGAGGGGTGGGATTTGCCGGCTGCGAGGGGGCTGGGTTGGCTGGTTGCGAGGGCGCGGGGTTGGCCGGCTGTTCGCCTTGCGGCGGCGCACTTGTTGCGTTTGCGGGAAACAGATAGGTCGCGATCGCGCTCAGAATGATCGTGGCGGCGGTCTGGATCTCGGGCGATGTCAGGCTTTGCGGTAGTGCATATTTCGAACCGAGCCAGCCGATGACGCCGCCGACGATCGATCCGATCAACTTCGAATAATTGCCCATTCGTCTTTCCTTCGCTTGCTATGCCGTCTTTCGATCATCCGCCAGCATCTGCTCTGCTGCCGGTCCGCAATAATCGGCCAATGAGCGCCGAAGGTCAAATCCGGCCGGCCGATGCCTTGACGAAATCGATGAACGCGCGCAGCGGGGCAGGCACGAGACGCCGCCCCGGATAATAGAGAAATGGTCCCGAAAACGCCTGCCACCAGGGTTCGAGGACGGGTTCCAGCACGCCGCTGGCGAAATGGGGGCGCAACCAGTCCTCGAACAGTGCGACGATGCCGGTGCCGGCAATCGCGGCATCGACGGCGAGGTCCACGCCGCCGCCGAGGCCGACGATCAGCGGCCCCGCCGGATCGACGCGCACCACTTCGCCGCCGCGCTCGAACTCCCATGGCGTCATCAAGGCGCCGCTTGGAAAGCGGCCATTCAGGCAGGCATGGCCCAGCAGGTCGCGCGGGTGCTCGGGCCGGCCGTGGCGGTCGAGATAGGCGGTGGAAGCAGCGGTGGCGAAGCGCTGGACGCGCGGGCCGATGGGCACGGCAATCATGTCCTGCTCCAGCCGTTCCTCGTAGCGGATGCCGGCATCGCAGCCAGCGGCAAGGATATCGACGAAACTCTCCTCGGCGACAATTTCAAGCCGTATGCCCGGATAGGCGGCGAGGAAGGGCGGCACGATGCGCGGCAGCACCAGGCGGATGGCGCTGACGGGAACGTTGATCCGCAACGATCCGGCCGCCTGGTCGCGGTAGCCATTCACCACGTCGAGCGCCGCTTCCACCTCGGTCAGGGCCGGGCCCAGTCGTTCCAGCAGACTGCGGCCGGCTTCGGTCGGCACCACGCTGCGCGTCGTCCGGTTCAACAGCCTCACGCCGAGCTGTTCTTCCAGCCGGCGGACGGCTTCGCTGAGGCCGGAGGCGCTGGCGCCGCTCATGCGCGCGCCGTCGCGAAATCCCTTGGCGCGCGCCACCGTCAGGAATGAATTCAGGTCACCAAGATCGATCGCCACTGTTCGCTTCTCCGTACAGCCTGTACCGATTGTAGCGACTTATTGCACGCCGGGACAATGCCCATCTTTGCCTCGTTAGAGAAAGGATGCGATCATGAACACCATCGACAGCGAAACATTCGCCCTTGGCGAGCATAGGGTGAAGCGGCTCGGCTATGGCGCCATGCAGCTGGCGGGGCCCGGCGTCTTCGGCCCGCCGAAGGATCACGGCGCTGCCCTGGCCGTCTTGCGCGAGGCCATTGCACAGGGGGTCGATCACATCGACACCAGCGATTTCTACGGGCCGCATGTGACAAACCAGCTGATCCGCGAAGCGCTCGCGCCCTATCCGGACGACCTTGTCATCGTCACCAAGGTTGGGGCCCGGCGCGGCGAAGATGCGGCATGGCTACCGGCGTTTTCGGCCGGGGAACTGACGCAGGCCGTGCACGACAATTTGCGCAACCTCAAGCTCGACGTGCTGGACGTGGTCAATCTGCGCATCATGTTCGACGCGTTTGCCCCGATGGAAGGGTCGATCGAAGCGCCGTTGACCGCGCTGGCCGAGCTTCAGCAACGCGGGTTGATCCGCCATATCGGCCTGAGCAACGTCACCGCGACGCAGGTCGCCGAGGCAAGCCGGATCACACGGATCGTCTGCGTGCAGAACCTTTACAATATCGCCCGGCGTGCCGATGATCCGCTGATTGAAGCGCTCGGGCGCGACGGCATCGCCTATGTGCCGTTCTTCCCGCTTGGCGGCCTGAACCCGCTGCAATCGTCCATTCTGTCGGGCGTTGCCGAGCGTCTGGGTGCTACGCCGATGCAGGTTGCGCTCGCATGGTTGCTGCACCGGGCGCCGAATATCCTGTTGATCCCGGGCACGTCTTCCATCGCCCATCTGCGGGAAAACCTGGCTTCGGCCCGACTCGTCCTGCCGGACGACGTGCTGGCGGAACTGGACGGCATCGGCAATGGGAATGATGGTAGCGGGCCGAACCACGCTGCCTGAAGCGCTTCGCCGCTCTATTGCGGCGAGGCAACCCCGCCCCGCCCATCTGCCATCTCTGGGTGTAGTCAGGATATATTTCTACCTTTACTCTACTAATTTAGTAGATATTTGCTCCCCAAGCCCCGCTTCCGCCCCATAGGATCATCGCCAAGACCGATGAAACCCCGGGGAGTCGATGATCGATCCCACCAATGATCCTGCCGCACGCGACGGTTCGGGCTGCCTATCAGCCCGGCCGCGATCACGCTCACCCATTGACTGACGAGGACCTGCCCGAATGTCACAGACGCTTTATTCATCGCCGAAATCATCCCTCCATTCATCTCCCCATGTATCCACGGCGGGCACGCCGGTGGCTGGAGTCCGGCACGAACCCGCCAATGCGGCGCCGGGATTGAAGCAGGCGATGCGCCACCTCGTCGGCGGCGTCTGCGTCGTCACGGCGGGCATCGGCGAGGCGCGCACCGGCGCCACCGTCACGTCGGCGCATTCGCTTTCGGTCGAGCCGGAAACAATGCTCGTCAGCATCAATCTCAGCTCGTCGACCTGGACTGCGATCAGGGCGCACCGGCATTTCTGCGTCAATCTGCTCGGCGCCGATCATTCGGCCATCGCCGATCGCTTTGCCGGGCGCGGCGGCCTCAAGGGGCCTGCCCGCTACGAAGGCGCCCGCTGGCTGCCGCTCGAAACCGGGGCGCTGGCTCTCGATGGCGCCCTCGCTGCCATCGATTGCGAGGTCGAACATGTGGTCGAGCGCCACAGCCATGCGTTCATCTTCGGGGCGGTCCGCGCCATCCGGCTCGGCGATGCTGGCCCGGCGCTGGTCTATAGCCAGGGGCGATATGGTGCCTATGGGCGCAACGAGCCGGTGATCGTCTAGGGCGATGGTCGAGATCGCGCGCCTCCTCCTCGAACGGCAATGGAACCATGGCTGACATCGCTTCTCCCTACCAAGAAATCGCTGCACCGAAACCCGCAAGGGCCGGCTTCCACAACAAGGCGCACTACCCGTGGCTTTCGTGGCTGATGCCGGTGGTCATCCTGTGCGTCTGGGAAACCGCGTCGCGGCTGGGCTGGATCGCGCCGCAGGTCATGCCGGCACCGAGCCGCGTCGCCGAGACGGCATGGGAACTGGCGCGGACGGGCGAATTGTTCGTGCATCTCGGCGCTTCCCTGCTGCGGGCCGCGGGCGGCTTCGTGCTCGGCGGCACGATCGGTTTCGCGCTGGCCCTCGCGGTGGGTTTCTCGCCGCTCGCCCATGCGCTGCTGGACCGCTCGATCCAGATGATCCGCGCCATTCCATTCCTGGCGCTGCTGCCGCTGGTGATCGTCTGGTTCGGGGTCGACGAGAGCGGCAAGATTTTCCTCGTGTCGCTCGCCGTGCTCTTTCCCGTCTATATCAACACCGTACTGGGCATCCGCCAGATCGACCCCAAGCTGCTGGAGCTCGGCAAGATCACGGGCATGCCGTGGTTCGCCGTCGTCAGGCGGATCATCATCCCCGGCGCCATGCCGTCGGTGCTGACCGGCGTTCGCTATGCCCTGGCGCATGCCTGGCTGGCGCTCGTGGTGGCCGAGACGCTGGCGACGACGCGGGGCATCGGGTTCCTCGCCATGGATGCGCGTGAATTCCTGCAGACCGACGTCATCCTCCTGTCGATCATCATCTACGCCACCATCGGCGTCGGCGCGGATTCACTCGCCCGGCTGCTCGAGACGAGATTGCTCGGCTGGCATCCCAATTTCGCGAAAGGAGCGCGGTGATGAACCTTGCTGCAATCCAGACCGGCATCCACGACCGCCATTTGCCCGACGACCTGTTCGCAGGTTCGCCCCTGGCCGTATCGGTCAGCGGATTGCAACGGCGCTATGGTGAGCGCCTGGTCATCAAATCCGTCGACCTTGACATCCGCGAAGGCGAGTTCGTCGCGCTGCTCGGCGAAAGCGGCTGCGGCAAGACCACGCTCCTGCGCGCGCTTGCGGGCCTCGACAAGCCCGATGCCGGAACCATCGAGGCCCCCGGCGCCCCCGGCGTCGTGTTCCAGGAGCACCGCCTGCTTCCCTGGGCATCGCTCTGGGCGAATGTGGCGCTCGGCCATGAAAAGACGATCGGACGGGCCGGCGCGGTTCGTGCGCTGGCGGAAGTCGGCCTTGCCGGCCGCGAGGAGGATTGGCCGCGCAACCTTTCCGGCGGACAGGCGCAGCGCGTGGCGCTGGCAAGGGCGCTCGTGCGCGATCCGAAACTGCTGCTGCTGGACGAGCCCTTTGCCGCGCTGGATGCGCTGACGCGGATCAAGATGCACGCGCTGGTGCGCGAACTCGTCTCCCGCCACCGCCCCGGCGTGCTGATCGTGACGCATGACGTCGAAGAGGCGATCGGCCTCGCCGACCGCATCCTCGTCATGCGCGACGGCCAGATTTCCGCATCCCACCGCCCCATCGATCATGATCCGGTGAAGCTCAGATCATTGCTGCTGAGCGAGCTCGGCGTGATCGCCTCCCGGGCTTCTGCCCCGGGCGCGTCTTCCAAACCAGACAAATTGAAATCAAGGACCGACAAATGACGACTATCGATCAGCGACGGCGCCAGCTCCTGCAGAGCGGCGGCATGCTCCTGGCAGGCGCAGCCGCGGCGGCAGCCGGCGTTGCGCCTTCCTTCGCGCAGGAACCGAAGAAGCTCACCCGCAATATCGACGTGGTGCGGCTCGGCTGGGGCCGGGGCGGCATCCCGCTCATCGCCAGGCAGCGCGGCGTCCTCGAAAAGGAACTCGCCGACAAGGGCATCAAGGTCGAGTGGGTCGGCCCGTTTCCGAACCATGCGCCCTCGCTCCAGGCGGTGGTCGGCGGCAGCGCGGATTTCGGCTTCTGGGGATCGACCACGCCCGCCCTTGCCGCGATGCTGGCCGGCTCGGAACTGGTCTTCAACGGCTTCAACATCTATTCTCCGCGCTCGACGGCGGTGATCGCCAAGAAGACCAGCGGTATCAACAGCGTCGCCGATCTCGTCGGCAAGCGCGTGGCCGTCAACAAGGCGGGGCTCGGCGAGTTCCTCGTCGTCGCCGCGCTGGAACAGAACGGCATCGACCGCAGCAAGGTCGAGTTTGTCTATCTCAACCCGCCGGATGCGGCGCCGGCCTTCGCGCAGGGCAAGGTCGATGCCTGGTCCATGTGGTCGCCGGGGGTCGATATTTCCCGCTTCGAGAATGATGCCAAGGATGTCTTCAACGAGGGCCGGGACATCAAATTCCTCGTCGATTACAGCTCCCTCGTCTCGACGCGGCAATTCTCGGAGGAGAATTCGGAACTGGTGCGCGCCGTGCTCGACGCCTACTACAAGGAAGGCGAATGGCAGTCCGGCAATCCGGCGGAAGCCGAGCGCATCGCCCAGGGCGAGGGCAAATATGCCGATGAGGTCCGCGACTATCTCGCCAGCCTGAAGCGCGTGAACCAGTTCTACGAGCCGAAGGACACGGAGTTCGTGCAGGAGTTCCAGCGCGCCGCCGATTGGCTGGCCGACCGCAAGATCATCAAGTCGCATCTCAAGGTCGCCGATCACAGCGTGCAGGTCTAGGGAGGTATTCCGATGTCACGAAACCATATCCGTCTCGGCGTCAACGTCCTCGCCTCCGGGCGTCACGATGCCGCCTGGAAGACCTTCGAGGACAAGCGCCATCTCGCAACGGACATCGGCCATTTCGTCGCCATCGCGAAAGCGGCGGAGCGCGGGCTGATCGATGCGATATTCCTCGCCGACAATCCCGGCGGCCTCGTCGCCGAATCCCACACCCGCCCGTGGCGCGCGCTCGATCCCGCCGTGCTCGTCGCCAATCTCGCGGCGCATACGGAACATGTCGGCCTCGTCTGCACCACGACGACGCTTTTCGGCCATCCCTATACGATCGCCCGGCAGATCGCCTCGATCGACCATATCAGCGGCGGCCGCGCCGCGTGGAACATCATCACCTCGCAGAACCCGCCCGCGCTCGATGCCTATGGTGTCGGCAAGGGCTGGGACCAGGCGGAGCGCTACAGGCGCGCCGAGGAATTCGTGCAGATCGTCACCGCCTTCTGGGACAGCCTGCCCGACGATGCGGTCGAGGCCGATGCCGATACCAGCGTCTATCTCAATCCGGCCCGCCTGCGGCCGCTGGATTTCGCCGGCACGCATTTCACTGCCCGCGGCACCTCCTCCGTGCCGGAAACGCCGCAAGGCAGGCCGGTGATCTTCCAGGCCGGCCAGTCCTCCGACAGCCGTGCATTCGGTGCGCGCCATGCGGATGCGCTGTTTACGGGACAGCGGCTCATCGAAAGCGCGCGGTCGTTCTATTCGGAGGTGAAGACGCTGGCGAAGAGCTTCGGCCGCAACCCGGATCATCTGCTGGTGATGCCCGGCCTGTTTCCGATCCTCGCCTCGAGCGAAGAAGAGGCGAAGCGCCACAAGCGCAGCCTCGACGACCGGCTGGATTCGATCTCCCTGCGCGCGGAACTTGCGCGGCATCTGGCCGTCGACGCGGCGTCGCTGGCCGATCTCGATGCGCCGATCCCCTATGCCGAAAGCGAGGCCAACGCGTCGCTCGTGCCGCTGGCGTCGCGCTGGCACCGGGCGGAAATGCTGAAGGAGGCGCGGCAATATGGCTGGAACATCCGCGAATTGCTGTTCTCCAACATCACCGGCGGACACCGCGTCTATGTCGGCACGCCGGAAGGCTTCGCCCATGACATGCTGCACTGGATCGACACCGGGGGCGCCGACGGGTTCAATCTGAATATCGACGTCCAGCCGGTCGGTCTCGACCTGATCGCCGACGAGGTCATCCCGGTGCTGCAGAAACTCGGCCGCTATCGCACCGCCTATGAGGGCAGGACCCTGCGCGACAATCTCGGCCTGCCGCGGTTCGATGCCCGGACGCAGAACAGCCTCGCGGCCGCCGGCTGAGCGTCACCCACAGGATTGAACGACATGTTGCACAGTGCCAGCGCCGGCGAATTCTCCCGGCTCGCATCGCCCCGTTCCCGCTCGCTCGGCCTTGCCGGTACGATCGAGCGCATCGCCCGGCTCGCCGTCGAACGCGAGGTCGAGCACCGGCATCCGCATGATGAAATCGCCGAACTGAAGCGGCTCGGCTTCGGCTGCCTGCGCCTGCCGGCGGAAGAAGGCGGCGCCGGGATTTCCCTGTCGGAGCTGTTCGAGGTCGCGCGCGATATCGCCGCGGCGGATTCCAATATCGCCCATGCCTTCCGCAATCATCTCTGGCAGGTGGAGGCCGCCCTGCGCCGGCGCGAACATCCGTTCCATGCCGGGGTCCTGTCGCTTGCCGGGCAGAAGAAGACCATCGGGCTGAGCTTCACCGACAGCGACGCCACCGCCGCCGGCGCATTGCCGTCGAAAGTGCTGTCGCGGCTCGAATGGGACGAGGCGAACCAGGTCTACCGCGGCTCGGGCAAAAAGGTCTATGCGACGGGCAATCTCTATAATGATGCCTTTGTCGGCAGCGCGATCGAGAACCGCCGCAACAGCACCGTCCAGTATATTCTGGAGCGCGGCGAGGGCGTCTCGGACGAGGACGACTGGGACGGCTTCGGCCAGAGGCTCACCGGCTCGGGCACTGCGGGTTTCAGCTCCGTCGCCATTGCGGCAGACCGGGTCTATCCGCCCGATCCCGCCCCGCATGAAGGCGCCGCGCCGTGGCGCTTCACCTTCCATCAGGTCTACCTGACCAATTGCATCGCCGGCGTCGCAAGGCGGATCGCCGTCGACGGCGTCGACGTGCTGCGCCGGCGCGGGCGCAACTTCTACCATGGCGAGGCGCCGGACCCGCTCGACGAGCCGGTGCTGCAATCGCAGCTCGGCCGCATCCGCGCCTATGCGGCTTCCATCGAGGCGACCATCGACCGGGCGATCGCGGCCCTGCAGGAGGCCTGGGACAGTCATGGCACGCCGGCGGAACATGATGCCGTGCTGGCGGCCACGCTCTCGGCCTGCGAAGCGAAAGTGGTGATCGACGATCTCGCGCCGCAGGTCGCAAGCTGGCTGATCGATCTCGGCTCCGGCTCGGCCGTGTCGAGCAGGCGCGGCCTCGACCGGCACTGGCGCAACATCAAGGTCATCGCCTCGCATAATCCCCGGCTTTACAAGGAGCGCTTCCTCGGCCAGAACCTGCTCGACGGGCGGTTGCCGCCCACGGGCGCATATTTCTGAGCAAAACCCCATCGCTGA
The DNA here is from genome assembly GCF_026420825.1 of Phyllobacterium sp. 0TCS1.6A. Taxonomy (NCBI): domain Bacteria; kingdom Pseudomonadati; phylum Pseudomonadota; class Alphaproteobacteria; order Hyphomicrobiales; family Phyllobacteriaceae; genus Phyllobacterium; species Phyllobacterium sp. 0TCS1.6A. The sequence continues at coordinate 26,594 of NZ_JAPMAB010000015.1, read as the reverse complement.
AATCTGAAAGCACCGACATGACCAAGCCATTGCCCGCCGATATCCACTCCACATTCCCGACCCGCTCACCGGCCGAGGTCCGCGCCGAATTGCTGGCCCGGCGCGAAATATTGTTCGCGGACCTGCGCGAGGAAGCCCAGTTCGCCGAAGCCCATCCGCTCTGGGCCGCGAATTTGCCGCTCAGCAAGCTGGAGCTGGAAGTCCGGCGGCGGGTACCCAACCCGGACGTCCTCATCGTGCTCTATGGCCATGACGGCTTGCGGGACCTTGCGCCGATTGCGGCGCAGAAGCTCAGGGCGTGGGGATATGGCAATGTCCACCTGCTGGAGGGCGGGCTCGCCGCATGGCAGCAGGCGGGTTACGAGACCTTCATCGACGTGAATGTTCCGTCCAAGGCTTTCGGCGAGCTCGTCGAGGGCCTGCGCCATACGCCGCTGCTGCCGGCCGAGGAGGTGCAGAGGCTGATCGAATCCGATACGCCGCCGGTCATCCTCGATGCCAGGCGGTTCGACGAATTCAATACGATGAACATCCCGACAGGAACCTCCGTGCCGGGCGGCGAGCTTGTGTTGCGGGTGCGCGATCTCGCACCGGACCCGCGAACGACGGTGATCGTCAATTGCGCCGGCAGGACGCGCTCGATCATCGGCACCCAGTCCCTCATCAATGCGGGCATTCCCAACCCGGTCGCCGGCTTGCGCAACGGCACCATCGGCTGGACGCTCGCCGGGCTCTCGCTCGAACATGGCGCCACCCGCCGCTTCGCGGACGAGACCTCGACCGCCGCGCGCAAGGCTGCCCGCGAGAATGCGCGCGCCGTGGCGGAGCGCGCCGGCGTGCGCCATATCGCGCTAGCCGAGGCAGGCAGGCTCATCGCGCCCGGCAGGACGGTCTACCGTATCGACGTGCGCACGGCGGAAGAGTTTGCCGAGGGTCATCTGCCGGGGTTCCAGAATGTCCCCGGCGGGCAGCTGGTACAGGAGACCGACCACGCCGCTCCCGTCCGCGGCGCTGCGATCCTGCTCGCCGACGATGATGGAACCCGCGCCGACATGACGGCGTCCTGGCTCATACAGATGGGCTGGGAGACCTATGTGATCGACGCCGAACCGGGCCAGCAGCAGGCGGGCAGCGCCAGTACCGCAGCGCTTGCCCCGCATGCGCCGGATGTCCCGGAGGTCGATCCGCAGCAGCTCGAGGAATGGCTGGCAGCCGGAACGGCGGCGGTCATCGACGTCACGGCGTCGGCGAGACATGTGAAGGGTCATATCCCCGGCGCGTGGTGGGCGCTGCGGTCGCAGCTGCAACAGGCCTTGCAGGCGATCGGGCCCGCGCAGCGCTATGTCGTCACCTGCGCGACGGGAGCGCTGGCGCGATTTGTGGTGCAGGACCTGCAGGAGCTGGGTTTCGCCGAAGCGTTCCTGCTTGCCGGCGGCACCGAGGCATGGGCCGCGAGCGGGCGCGCGCTGTCATCCGGCGAGGAACGGCTGGCGTCGCCGCGCATCGACCGCTATCGCCGGCCCTATGAAGGGACCGATGCGCCGCGCAGGGCCATGGAAGACTATCTCGAATGGGAATATGGCCTTGTCGGCCAGTTGGACCGCGACGGCACGCATTTCTTCCATGTGATCTGATATTCGGTGTGGTCCGGTCGTTCTCCGGCTGGCCTGCAGTTTGCAGGCCGCCGGAACGACCTTCATGCTGGCGTTTTCACGCCGCAAATCGGCCTAGTTGCAGTTGAATTTTGTGCGGGTTCTCAACCGGGGCTCTTCACATGGATCGCGAGTCTGCAAGTGCAATGTCTTCCTATCAGGCATGGAGGCGGATCGTTCTGGGCATGATCATCGCCCTGATCTGTCTCTTTCTCGTGTTCACAGGTTCACTCAATGACGAGCCGACGCATGAGCGCATCGAAATGCTGGGCCTTGCCCTCATGTTGATCGGGATTGGCGGGCGGTTGTGGTCGACGCTCTATATTGGCGGGCGCAAATCGGCGGAGGTCGTCACCACCGGGCCCTATTCGATCATGCGCAACCCGCTTTATTTCTTCTCGACGCTGGCATCCGTCGGCGTCGGCGCGCAGACCGGCACCCTGGCGGTCACGGTGATCGTGCCTGTCCTGTGCGCCTGCGCATTCTACATCGTGACGCTGCGCGAAGAGCGCTATCTGACTGCAAGGCTCGGCGCTTCGTATCGGTCCTACCGGGCCTCCGTGCCGCGCTTCTTCCCGAAGCCGTGGCTTTTCAGGGATGACGACCACGTCACATTCAGGCCGCACCTTCTCAACAGGACGCTGCTCGACGGCCTGGTATTCCTGCTTTCGATACCGTTTTTCGAGCTGATCGAGCAAGGACAGCAGGCGGGCTGGATCCCGGTTCTCTTCTGGATCCACTAGCAGGCGCTCGCTGGGCGCGACATTGGACGCACCACCCGGAACCTGCGGCGCGTCCCGAGCGGAACGGCCCTTTCCGTAATGCTGCGGCAATCTTCATTACGGAAAAGAACCGAACGGACGGGCGGGCACAATGAGACTTCTGCTGATAGAAGACGAGAAAGAACTGGCGGCGGCGCTTTCGGTCGCGCTGAAGAAGCACGGCGTCGTCACAGACCATACGATGCAGCTGACCAACGCTTTCGAACTGACGCTGCAGAATGATTACGACGCGATCCTGCTCGATCGCCGCCTGCCGGATGGCGACGGGCTGACATTCATTCCGAAGCTCAGGCGGGCTGGTGTCAAGTCCGCCATCATCATCCTGACGGCGCGCAACGAGCCGCTCGAACGGGTAGAGGGCCTGAACATCGGCGCCGACGATTATCTCGGCAAGCCGTTCCTCGTCGAAGAACTGATCGCGCGGGTGCGGGCGGTGCTGCGGCGGCCGACACAGCTCGCCGAGCCGAGCATCGCGGCGGGGCATATGGTGATCGATCCGCTGCACCTGAACGTCATGCTCGATACCGCCGTGCTCGACCTGCCGCGGCGCGAGCTGCTCGTGCTCGTGGCGCTGGCGAAGCGCAAGGGCAGGACCGTCCTCAGGTCCACGCTCGAGGCTGCGGTCTATAATTACGAGGAAGAGATCCAGTCCAACGCGCTCGACTCGCATATTTCCCGGCTGCGCAAGCGGCTACAGGACGCCAGTGCCGGCGTGGCGATCCACAATATTCGCGGTGTCGGCTATCTCCTGAAGGAAGAGTGACGCGCATGGCAACAACGGCGAACCCGTCGCTTTGGTGGAAGCTGAGCTGGCGGCTCAGCCTGGTGATCACCGCCGTCGTCGCCGCGGTGATCGTCGGCCTCTGTTTCTGGGCGACGACGATCAGGTCGCCCAATTTCGCCGTGGAACGCGAGATCGGTTCGGTGATGGCCGAGGCGGTGCAGCGCGACGGCAAGGGCGGCTTCGTCATCGCCGACACACAGGCCCTGCGCGACCTCAAGCGGCGCAACAGCCGGCTCTGGTATGTCGTCGCCACCAGGGATGGCGCCTCGGTCTCCCATGGCGTCATCCCCGCGCCCTATGCCGGGCTCGCGGCGCTGGCGCATGTGTTCCAGGCGGCGGATATTCGCGGCGCCACGGCGACCGACGAGATCGCCTCGGTCGAGCGCGTCGATACGGCGGCGGGCGAAGTGCGGATATTGTTCGGCGGCTTCGCCCACCAGGGCTGGCCCGTCCTCGCTTTCCTGATCGCCAGCTATCCGATCTATGTTCCCCTGATCGTCCTTTCGCTGCCGGCGATCTTCCTGACCGTGCCGAGGATCGTCAGGCGGTCGCTCGCAAGGGTGGACGATGTCGCGCGCAAGGCAGCGGAGATCGAGCCGCAGCGCCATGGCGCGCGCCTTCCCGTCGAGGGCATCCCCCGGGAGGTCGCTCCGCTCGTCGTCGCCTTCAACGGTGCGCTGGATCGGCTCGAGGCCGAATTCGAGAAGCGCCGGCGCTTCCTCGTCGATGCCGCCCATGAGCTGCGCACGCCGATCGCCATCATGCAGACGCGCATCGACGGGATGGCGGAGGGAGCGGCCAGGACGACGCTGCTGAAGGACGTTGCCCGCCTGGCGGAGACGGCCGAGCAACTGCTCGATTTCGAGCGCAACGACCAGGGGACGGACCAGCATGAACTGGTCGATCTCGTCGAGATCGCCCGGATGGTCGTCGCCGATCTTGCGCCCCTGGCCATTGCCGGCGGCTACCAGATATCGTTCCAGAGCGAGGTCGAGCGATTGCAGCGCATGGGCAGCCCGACCACCCTGCCGCGCGCGATCGGCAATCTCGTGCGCAATGCGATCGAGCATGGCGGCAATGCCGGGACGATCACGGTTGCGGTTTCGGGCGGCGGCGAGATCGAAGTGGCCGACGAGGGGCCGGGCATAGCGCCGGAGCATCGGGAACTCGTGTTCGAGCCCTTCTACCGGGTCGCGCCGAAGAGTATCGGCGCCGGCCTCGGGCTCAGTCTCGTCAAGCAGATCGTGGCGCACCATGGCGGGCGGATCATCCTCGAAAGCGGTGCCGCCGGAACGCGCGTGGCAATTCGGATCCCCTGAATACGCATATGTTTCAAGCCGTAATGTTGCGGCAATTCTCGGCTCGCAAGGTCCGCCCGATCATTCGTGACGGAGGCCACAGACGTGCCCAACAACCCACCAGTTCCAGTCCCGGTTTCATTGTTTCGACGTTCCGCCCATCGGTCGCTCATGCGCTCGCTCCGCCCTGCCTTGCCCCTCTGCCCGGCCTTGCCCCTGGGCCTGGCCTTGTCCCTGAGCCTGGCGGTCGCCGGCTGCGCCTCGGTGCCGCTGAAGGAAGGCGGAACGCTGACCTCGTACGGCAATCTCGGCGCGCCCAAGGGGAAGATCGCCAAAAAGCGCATCTATGTCGACGGGCCGGCGCTTGCGGCGGTGAAGACCGCCAGCATCATGCCGACCACCTATGCGCCCGGCGCCGCATCCGATGTCAAATCGGCAGCTGACCGCGCCCTGGTGACCAATGTCATGGATCGCGCGCTCTGCGTCGCGCTCAGCGACAAATACCGGATGGTCCAGCCCGGCCAGCCGGCGGATATCATCATCCGTTCCGTCATCACCGACGTCGTTCCCACCAACAAGGCCATGGCCGGAATTTCCGCCGCCGTGACCGTCGGCAGCGGCTTTGCCATGCCGAGCAATATTCCCGTCAGCGTGCCGCGGCTGCCATTCGGCCTTGGCGGGCTGGCGGTCGAGGCGGAAGCGGTCGACAGCGTCGGCGTCCAGCGCGCGGCGATGGTATGGGCGCGGGGCGCGAATTCGATCCAGGACAATCCGCGCTATTCGGAAGTCGGCGACGCCTATGGCCTAGCCACCAAATTCGCCTCCGACTATTCGAAGATGCTCATCGCCGGAAGGGAGCCGAAAGCGTTTTCCATGGCGCTGCCGTCGAGACAACGCGTGCGATCCTGGCTCGGCGGCAAGCCGAAATATGCCGCCTGCGAATCCTACGGCCGTGCGCCGGGACTGCTCGGCGTCGTCGCCTCCAATTACGGCCTGCCGCCGCAATGGACGGAGAAGAAGCCGAAAACATACTGATCGAGGACCAGTTAGCCGAGATACTGGACGAGGGGCCGCGCGTGATAGGGCGATCGCTCGACGCGGGCCTCGACGGAGAAGACGTCCCGGAGCAGGCGCTCCGTCAACACCTCTTCCGGCGTTCCCGACGCGACGATCTTTCCCTGCTGCAGGATGATCAGCGTGTCGCAGAAGACGGCGGCATGGTTCAGATCGTGCAGCGCGATGATGCTGGTGATCGACAGGCTCGATACGAGGCGCATGAGGCCGAGCTGGTGCTGGATGTCGAGATGGTTGGTCGGCTCGTCGAGGATCAGCTCGTGCGGAGCCTGCGCCAATGCGCGGGCTATGTGGGTCCGCTGCTTTTCGCCGCCCGACAGGCTGGACCAGGGGTCATTGCGCTTTTCGGCCATGCCGGCCCGTTCGATGGCGGTCTCGACGGCTTCCTCGTCGCCGGGCGACCAGCCGGAAAACATGGTGCGATGTGGAAAACGGCCGAGGCGCACGACATCGACGACGCGCAGATTGGCGGTGGTGGTGGCATGTTGCTCGACGAAGGCGACCCGCTTGGCCAGCGCCTTGCGCCCGATCTGGCCGATATCGGTGCCGCCGAGGCTGATCCTGCCGGAATGCGGCCGCTTGAGCCCGGCGAGCAGCCGCAGCAGCGAGGTCTTGCCGGAACCGTTCGGCCCGAGCAGGCCGAGCATCTTGCCCGGCTGCGCCTCGAAGCTGATGCCGTCGAGGATCGTCTTCCTGCCGATCTTCCAGGTGAGATTGTCGGTCCTGAAGCTCATGATGCGCGCTGGAACCGGTAGAGGATGACGGAGAAGAACGGCACGCCGACAAGCGCCGTCACCACGCCGATGGGCAGCACCTGCTGCGGCACGATGGAACGCGAGCCGATATCGGCGAGGACCATGAAGATCGCGCCGCCTATGGCGCAGGCCGGTAGCAGGCGCATGTGCAGCGGCCCGGCGAAAAAGCGCGCGACATGGGGCACGACGAGGCCGACGAAGCCGATCGATCCGACCATGCTGACGATGGTCGCGGTCATCAGCGCGGTCAGCGCGAACAGCGCCACGCGCGTCCTGCCGACATTGACGCCGAGCGACGCCGCGGCTTCGTCGCCGAAAGCGAAGGCATCGAGCACGCGCGCATAGAACAGGCAGGCGACGAGGCCCGCGCCGATGATCGCCGCGACGAGGACGAGTTCGGGCCAGCGCACGCCGCCGAAGCTGCCGAGCAGCCAGAACATCACGTCGCGCGCCTGCTGCGCATTGCCGGAGGTGGTGACGATATAGGAGGTGGTGGCATTGAACAGCTGCGACGCGGCAACGCCGGCGAGGATCGTGCGGTCGTTGCCGCCGCGGGTGCCGTTGGAAAGCAGGGCCACGAACAGGAATGCCGCAAAGGCGCCGGCGAAGGCGCCGGCCGACAGCGAGACCACGCCGGCGCCAAGGCCGAAGATGAGGATCGAAACCGCGCCCGTCGAGGCGCCGGCCGAGATGCCGAGCACATAGGGTTCGGCCAGCGGATTGCGCAGCAGCGACTGCATGATCGCTCCCGACAGCGCCAGTCCCGCACCGCAGAAGGCCGCGACCAGCGCCCGGCTGAGCCGGTAGTCCCAGATGACGGCCTCGTGGATGCGGTTGAGTTCCGCCGCCGTCCAGCCGAGCCGGTTCGTCACGGCGAGGAATGTCGTCGCCAGCGGTATCGGCAGGTCGCCGATGCCGACGCTGATGCCGACGACCAGGGCGATGGCTGCGAAGGCGGCGGCGAGCAGGGCGCCGAGGGCGGCCGACCGCCGCAGGATCTGGCTGGCGCGCGTCACTTCAAAAGGCCGAGCGCCTTCAATTGCTGCGCCACCTGCTCGGCGCCATAGATGGTCCTGACGGTGGGGTTCATCGCCTGGCCATCCATCACCACCAGCGCCTTGTTCCTGACGGCGGCAATCTGGCTGACCACCGGATCGGTCGTCAGGAACTCGATCTTGGCCTCGGGCTTGTCCAGCTCCCAGCGATTGCGGTCGAGGCTGGCGACGACGATGACGTCCGGATTGGCGGCGATGATGCCCTCCCAGCCGACCGTCGGCCATTCGGCCTCCGCCGTGATCGCATTATGGCCGCCGAGCACGTCGGCGATGAAGCCGGATGCGCCGTTCTTGCCGCCGAGATAGGCGTCGGCGGATGGGCTCGGGCTGGAGAACCAGAAGACATAGGACAGGTCCTTGCCATCCTTGGAAACGCCGGCGCGGAGGGCGGCCTCGCGCGCCCTGAAATCGGCGATGAGCGCCTGGCCGCGATCGGCAACGTCGAAAATCTGCGAAAGCTCGTCGATCTCCCTGTAGAGCAGGTCCATGTTCCACAATTGCGCGCGGCTGCCATATTGATCCTTGACCTCGGCGGTGCTGAGGCAGGTGCTCGGCGAAAGATAGGTCGGGACGCCGAGCTTGTCGAAATCCTCGCGCTTGGCGACCTTGCTGGTCGGCCCAAGCAGGCTCGGCAGCGCGGCAGCGACGAAATCGGGCTCTTCGGCAAGGATGGATTCGAAGGTGGGGAATTCCACCGTGAGCAGCTTCACCTTGGCATTGGCCTCGGCAAGCGCGGGGAGAACCTTGCTCGGCCAGAACGCGGTTCCCGCCATGCGGTCCTCCAGTCCGAGCAGCAGGAGGATTTCCGCGCTGTTCTGGCCAAGGCCGATCGCCCGTTGCGGCGCCTTGGCGAAAGTGACCTTCGCGCCGCAATTCTCGATGGTGAGCGGATAGGCCGTCGAAGCGGCATTGGCCGGAAGGGCTGCGTGCATGAGGATGGCACAGAGCGCGGCAGCGACGAGGAGGGGTCTCTCAAACACGGATATACTCGCTTTGTCATTATGGAAGCTGTCGCGCCGTATATCCCCCGCCGTTCAAGATAACAAGACAAGGCTGCTCATGTTTCGAGCGAGCGGGATTTCTACATGCGTTCGCCGGGCAGCAGGCTCGCCTGCCTGACCCAATCGGCGAACCTCGCCTCGTCCAGTTCGTCATCCTCATAAATGTCGAGATAGCGCACGTCCTTCTGCTTCGACGTGCCGGGCGGAACGGGATCGAGCGCTGCGCCGCGGAAAAACGCAACCTTCACATAGCGGGCGAAGCAGTGAAAGCTGAGGAACCAGCCTTCGCCCTCGATGCCATAGAAGGGCGAATTCCACTTCACCGCCTTGTGCACATCCGGCACCGTGCGGGTGATGATCTCGTCCAGCCTGCGCCCGAGACCGGTCTTCCAGCCGGGCATGGCGGCGATATAGGCCTGGACGGGCGCATCGCCATAGGCCTTGGCGATCTGCGGATTGCCGCCGGAAAGAAGCACCGGCTGGCCGTCGCCTCCGGCTTTCGGGGATTTCGACGTTTTCGCAGGCTTTCTGGTCATGGCGTCTTACTCCATCTGTTGCCCGAGCACCCGGTCGAGATCGGCGAGGAACTTCTGCCAGCCGGCCATGGCGCCGCCATAGGCCTGTTTCTGCTCGGGCCCGAACCCGGCCTGTTCCATGCGCAACTGCGTTCCCGCCGGCGTCGGATGAAGCGTGAACGTCACCGTGCTCTGCAGGGCATAGGCTGCATCCTCATGCGCGTGATCCCAGCTATAGGCCAGCCGCCTGTTCGGCTCCACCTCGAGAACCTCGCAATCGAGGATGCCGCCCCATTCGCCGCGCAGCTTGAAGCGGTGGCCGACGGCGAGGTTGAAATCGTTCTTCATCAGCCATTCCTCGATCAGGTGCGGCTGGGTGAGAGCCCGCCACACCTTTTCGGGCGGATGCGGAAGCTCGCGCTCGACGATGACGGTGCGCAGTTCGGCTGAAGTCCGGGTCATTGGTCCATCCTGTTGAGCAATGTTTCGAGATCGTCGAACCGGCTTTGCCAGAAACCGGCCATGTCGCGCGTCCAGTCGGATAGCGGGGCGAGGCCGCCCGGCTGGGCACTGTAATGCGTCTGGCGCCCCTCATGGCGGTCACTGACGAGGCCAGCACGCTTCAGCGCCGCAAGGTGCTTCGACACAACCGGCTGGGAGACGCCGGCCCCGGCCGTCAGCACGCCGACCGTCCTTTCGCCCTCGCGGCAGAGCCGTTCGAACAGAGCGCGCCGGGTGGGATCGGCGAGGGCCTTGAAAAGGAGATCATGTTGGGTCTGCAACGTATCCATACCTAATTGGCTATGGATTGTTATATAGCCGCATGGCTATGAATAGTCAACAGCTTCGTCGCGCGCCAATATGCTCATTGCCAGATCCACTTGCCAGATCCACTGGCTAGGTCCACTGGCCAAATCGAAGGAGTGCATTAGATTGGGGCGCATGACTTCAGGGGAGAAGCCGATGCAACTCATCCGCATCAATGACAGACTTTCGATCGCACCGCAGCCGGACACCGGGGAATTCGGCGATCTTCGCAAGCAGGGCTTCGCGGCGCTGATCAATGCCCGCCCCGATGGCGAGGATGCCGACCAGCCCGGCACGGCGGCCGAGGAAGCCGCGGCGAAAGCGGCCGGCCTCTCCTATGATTTCGTGCCGGTGACGCTGCGCAGCATCACCGAGGCCGACATCCGCGCCTTCCGGGACGCCATGGCGCGGGCGGATGGCCCGGTTCTCGCCCATTGCAAATCGGGCGTGCGCGCTTTGACGCTGCAAGTGATCGGCGATGTGCTCGACGGGCGGTTGGCGCTGGCGGAAATCCCCATCCTTGGCCGGCGGCACGGGTTCGACCTCGGCCCGGCAAGTGCATGGCTGGAGAAGCATTTTGCCCGCCGCCCGCATGTGCGCGCCTTCTTCGAAAGCCGCAGTTCCAGCATCCAGTATGTCGCCTCCGATCCGGCGACCGGCAAATGCGCGATCATCGATCCGGTGCTGAACTTCGACGAGAAGTCCGGGGCGATCTCGACGCGAAGCGCCGACGAGATGCTCGATTTCATCGCGGCGAACGGGCTGGAACTTGAATGGATACTCGACACCCATCCCCATGCCGATCATTTTTCGGCAGCGCATTATCTCAAGGGCAGGACCGGCGCGCCCACGGCCATCGGCGACAGGATCGGCAAGGTCCAGGAAATCTGGAAGCAGATCTATAACTGGCCCGAGCTGGCGACGGACGGCTCGCAATGGGACCATCTCTTTGCCGATGGCGAGACGTTCAGGCTCGGTTCCATCGACGGTCGCATCATGTTCTCGCCCGGCCATACGCTGGCTTCCATCACCTATGTCATCGGCGATGCGGCATTCGTCCACGATACGCTGTTCATGCCGGATGGCGGCACCGCGCGGGCGGATTTCCCCGGCGGCAGCGCCGCCGTGCTGTGGAACTCGATCCAGTCCATCCTGGCGCTGCCGGGCGACACGCGCCTGTTCACCGGCCATGACTACCAGCCGGGCGGCCGGCATGCCCGCTGGGAAAGCACGGTCCTCGAGCAGCGGCAGAACAACCCGCACCTTGCGCTGTCGGAACAGGAATTCATCCAGCGGCGGAGCGAGCGCGACAAGACCCTGCCAATGCCGAGCCTGATCCTGCATGCGCTGCAGGTGAACATCCGCGGCGGGCGCCTGCCGGAGCCGGAGGAAAATGGCAGGCGCTACCTGAAATTTCCGCTCGACGCGCTTTAGAGCTGTCGACAGGCGAAGTCGAGCTGTGCTATCACCACCTTGGTCCCATTGTTGGACCAAGGAAGCAGGATGAACCGCAACAGCACCGTCCAGAACATCGTCGACAGCATTCGCAGCGACATTCGGCAGAATTATCGGCCGGGCAGTCTTCTGCCGAATGAACGGCAGATCGCCGAGCGGTTCGGCGTCGGGCGCAACACGGTTCGGGAGGCGCTCATCCACCTCGAAGCCTTCGGGCTGATCGAGAAGACGCAGCGCGGGCCGCGCGTCTGCGCGCCGAATGTCGCGGCGGTCTTCCATGTCATGGACCAGTATTTCGACCGCAGCCTCAAGACCTGCCAGGACCTGCTCGATTTCAGGCGGATGATCGATATCGGCGTGCTGCAAGGCGTCGTCGAGAACATCACCGACGCGGATATCGCCGCCCTCGAGGAGCAGGTGAGGCGGATGGGCGATGCGCTGACGGCGCATGAGGCGGCGCTGGCGGATTATGCCTTTCACAGCGAGATCATCCGCATCTCGGGCAATGACGTGCTGGCCAAGCTCTACAAGGTGCTCGAGCACACGCTGGTCTTCTACATGGAGATCGGCAAGAGCGGCAATGGCGCGCGGACGTCGGCGCAGCACGGAGCGATATTGGAGGCCCTGCGGCAACGGTCGTTGCGCGCCGCGCGGCAGGCCTTCGACGAACATTACGGATATAGTGAAGCCAACCTCCTTTCGGCCTACCGGAAGGATCAGGGCCAGGATGCGACAACGGAAGCGATATGAACAAGGTACTGAGAATAGTCGAAGAGAATCTGGCGAAGTTCCATTCCGTGGAAAGGGCGCCGATGGGCGAGGAGGATGTCCGCATCGCCGTGCGCCATGTCGGGCTTTGCGGCAGCGATCTCAATACGTTCAAGGGCCTCAATCCGCTGGTCCAGCTGCCGCGCATCCCGGGGCACGAGATCGGCGGGGAGATCGTCGCCGCCGGCAGCAGGGTCGGCCCTGACTATCGCCCCGGCCGCCGCGTCATCGTCATGCCCTATACGTCCTGCGGAAAATGTTCGTCCTGCCGCAAGGGGCGCACCAATGCCTGCCGCTACAACAGGACGCTCGGCGTCCAGCAGGATGGCGGGCTTGCCGAGGAAATCGTGCTGCCGGCCGACAAGGTCATCCTGAACGATACGCTGCAGCCGCGTCACCTCGCCCTGGTCGAACCGCTCTCCGTCGGGTTCCATGCGGTCGAGCGCGGCCGTGTCGGGGCCGGCGATACGGTCGCCGTGATCGGCTGCGGGATGATCGGCATGGGCGTGATCATCGGGGCGGCGGCGCGCGGCGCCCGCATCATCGCCATCGATCCGAGCGATGAGAAACTGGCGCTGGCGCAGGCCTTCGGTGCGCAGCACGTGCTGCCCGCCGGCGGCGAGGAGCTGGTCGCCAGGGTCCATGAACTTACCGCCGACGATGGCGTCGATGTCGCCTTCGAAGCGGTCGGGCTGCCCGCGACATTCACCCAGGCGATAGATCTCGCCGGATTTGCCGGCCGCGTCGTCTATGTCGGTTATTCCAAGGCGCCCGTCACCTACCAGACGCAGTTCTTCAATCTGAAGGAACTCGACATCATGGGTTCGCGCAATGCCACCCTTGCCGATTTCCGCAACGTCATCGCCCATATGGAGAAGATGGGCGATGCCGCCGACCGGCTGATATCGCGGGTATTCGCATTCGACGATGCGGAACAGGCCTTGCCCTATTGGAGCGGCAACCGCGACGTCCTCAAGATCGTCATCGAGCGGGGATGAAGCCTGCTTTCGGCGGTTGCGGAATCGGCGATTTGAGGAAAAGCTGATGCCGATTCGATCAACGCCGGGGGAAGATGTCCGTGGCCGCCAATTCACCTTACGAAGTTCATGATCCGCGCTTCAATGCGCTGATCGTCAAGACCGCCGAGCTGGAGGAGCTCTATTCGGGCTGCAGGTGGGCGGAGGGACCGGTGTGGTTCTCGGACCTGAATTGCCTGCTCTGGAGCGATATCCCGAATGAGCGCATGCTGCGCTGGGTGCCGGAGGGCGGCGTTTCGACATTCCGCTCGCCCTCCAACTTCGCCAATGGCCATAGCCGCGACAGGCAGGGGCGGCTGGTCTCCTGCGAACATGGCCCGCGCCGTGTCACGCGCACCGAGCCGGATGGCAGCATCACGATACTGGCCGACGCCTATCAGGGCAGGCGCCTCAACTCGCCCAATGATGTCGTCGTCAAGTCGGATGGCTCGATCTGGTTCACCGATCCCACCTACGGCATCCTGTCGAACTATGAAGGCTACAAGGCGGAGCCGGAACAGGCTTCCCGCAATGTCTACCGGCTGCAGCCCGACACGGGCGCGATCGAAGCGGTGGTGAGCGATTTCGCCCAGCCGAACGGCCTCGCTTTCTCGCCGGACGAATCGAAGCTCTATATCGCCGATTCAGGCGCCAGCCATGACGGCACCGTGCCCCGCCATATCAGGGTGTTCGATGTGGTCGATGGTACGAAACTAGCCAATGGCAGGGTGTTCTGCACCATCGACAACGGCAATCCCGATGGGATGCGGGCGGATCTCGACGGCAATATCTGGACGAGCGCCGCCGATGGCGTGCATTGCTTCGCGCCGGACGGCAGCCTGCTCGGCAAGATATTGGTGCCCCAGATCGTCTCCAACCTCACCTTTGGCGGCCCGCGCCGCAACCGGCTCTTCATCACTGCGACCCGATCGCTCTATTCCGTCTATGTGACGGCGACCGGGGCGCAATATCCCTAGGCCTCATGCGGTCTTGCCCTGGCGCTCCAGCCGCAATGCCGCGGCGCGCCGGTGCCCTTCCATGCCCTCGGTGCGGCTCTGGCGAACGGCCGGCGGCGCGACGGCTTCGACGCCGCGCTCGTCGAGCCATTGATGCGTGCATATCTTGACATAGGACCCGACCCAGAGCCCGCCGGTGTAGCGGCCCGCCGCCATCGTCGGCAATGTATGGTTGGTGCCGCAGCATTTGTCGGAATAGACCACGCTTGCCAGCGGGCCGACGAACAGCGAGCCGTAATTGCGCAGTTTCAGCGCGGTTTCATGGGCGTCGCGCGTGTGGACCTGCAGGTGTTCGGCGGCGATATGATCGGAATAGGCAATCATCTGCGCCTCGTCCTGGCAAAGGGTGATCTCGCCGAAATCGCGCCATGCCGCACCGGCGACATCGGCGGTGGGCAGGGTCTGGAGCTGCCTTGAAATCTCCGCCAGAACCGCCTCGGCCAGGCTCCGGTCGGTGGTGATGAGGCCGACGCGCGTGCGCACATCATGTTCCGCCTGGGCGAGAAGATCGGTGGCGATCATCTCCGCATCGCCCGTGTCGTCGGCAACGGTGAATATCTCGCTCGGACCGGCGAGCTGGTCGATGCCGACCCGGCCGAATACCTGCCGCTTGGCCTCGTTCACATAGGCATTGCCGGGGCCGACGATCTTGTCGACCGGCGGGATGGTCTCGGTTCCATAGGCCATGGCGGCGATGGCCTGCGCACCGCCGACCTTGAAGATCCGGTCCGCGCCCGCCATGTGGCAGCCGGCGATCATGGCCGGGTGGGCATTGGGCGGCAGGCAGGCAATGACATTGTCGCAGCCCGCGACCTTGGCCGGCACCAGCGTCATCACCGGGGCCGAAAGAATGGGATAGCGGCCGCCCGGCACATAGGCGCCGATCGTCTCGATCGGGATCACGCGGTGGCCGAGATGCAGGCCCGGCAGCGCATCGAATTCGAGCGGCAGGATCGTGCGCAACTGCGCCTCGGCGAAGGCGGTAACGCGCTCGATCGCGAATTCGGTATCCTTGCGGGTCTGCGGATCGAGCGCCGCAAGCGCCGCGTCGCGCTCGGCGCTGCCGACTTCGAATGCCTCGATATCGACCGAATCGAACCGTTGCGCATAGTCGCGGACGGCGGCGTCGCCGCGATCCCGCACATTGGCGATGATTTCCTTCACCAGGCCTTCGATCGCGGCAGTGTCTGCCACCGCATCGACGCCGGGTCGCTTGATATATTCGACAGTGTCGATCGAGTTGCTGCTGGGGGGCCGATTGCTGGGGGGCGTTGCCATGCTGTTCTCATCTTGCCTGTGAAACCTGCGTCACATTCAGTCAGCCTCGCCTTGACTGCAATCGGGGGTAGCGGCACTGTTCATTATGCTCACCAGCAGCAAAGCTGGCCGGGCATTGAAAACCGACAGGAGAGAGGAAGCTGTTCATGCCGAAGATCGGCAGCAAATTGCGCGAGATGCGGCGGCGCCGCGACCTGAGCGTGCGCGAACTGGCGGGGCGTTCCGGCATTTCGCATTCCACCATCTCGCTGATCGAGCGCGACAAGATGAGCCCTTCGGTCGATACGCTCGGGGCGGTCCTCGATGCCCTTGGCACGACCTTGCCCGGCTTCTTCAGCGATCTGCAGTCGAGCCTGCCCTATACGCCGTTCTATCAGGCGGAGGAACTAGTGGAGATCGGCAAGGTGGAGACCGTTTCCTACCGGGTGATCGGGCTCAACCACCCCAACAGGCAGCTCCTCATGCTGCACGAGACCTATGCGGTCGGCGCGGATACCGGCGAGGCCTTCTCCCATGCGGCGCAGGAGGCGGGCATGGTGATCAGCGGCGCGGTGGAGGTGACGGTCGGCGGCGAGAAGAAGGTGCTCCGCAAAGGCGATGGCTACTATTTCGACAGCCGGCTGCCGCATCGTTTCCGCAATGTCGGCACGGAAAAGAGCGAAATCCTCAGCGCCATCACGCCGCCGACCTATTAGCCGGCCCCGATCGGTGATTATTCTCACCGCCGACCGGAAATGTGCTTTCAATCCTCTCAAACTGTGGTTTTCTTGCTGTTCATCATAATAAAAAGGGGAACGACGATGAAGCTTCTGAATGCAACCTTGATCATGCTTGCTCTGACCGCCGGCAGCGCGGCGACGACGGCGCAGGCCCGCGACCTGACGGTGGTGTCCTGGGGAGGCAACTATCAGGACGCCCAGCGGAAAATCTATTTCGAGCCTTTCTCGAAGAAGCTCGGCAAGCCCGTGCTGGACGAGAGCTGGGACGGCGGCTACGGCGTCCTGCAGGCCAAGGTAAAGGCCGGCGTGCCGAACTGGGATGCCATCCAGGTCGAATCCGAGGAACTGGCGCTCGGCTGCGCCGATGGCATCTATGAAAAGATCGATTGGGAGAAGCTGGGCGGGGAAGCCAAATATCTGCCCGCTGCCGTCAACGAATGCGGCGTCGGCGCCATCGTCTGGTCCACCGGCATCTCCTATGATGGCGACAAGCTCAAGGACGCGCCGAAATCCTGGGCGGATTTCTGGGACACGACGAAATTTCCGGGCAAGCGCGGCCTGCGCAAGGGCGCCAAATATGCGCTTGAATTCGCGCTGATGGCCGATGGCGTCGCAGCCGGAGAGGTCTATTCGCTGCTCGCGACGCCGGAAGGCGTCGACCGGGCGTTCAAGAAGCTCGATGAACTGAAGCCGAACATCGTATGGTGGGAGGCAGGCGCGCAGCCGCTGCAGCTGCTTTCTTCCGGCGAGGTGGTCATGACCACCGCCTATAATGGCCGCATCAGCGGCCTGAACCGGACCGAGGGCAAGCATTTCGGCTTCGTCTTTCCGGGCAGCATCTATGCGATCGACAGCTGGGTCATCCTGAAGGACAGCCCGAACAAGGACGCCGCGATGGATTTCATCGCCTTTGCCAGCGAGCCGGACAACCAGTCGAAGCTGCCGGAATATATCGCCTACGGCCTGCCGAATACCGAGGCGGGCAAGCTCGTGCCGGAAAAGTACCAGGCGGAGCTGCCGACGGCGCCCGACAATCTGAAGGACGCCATCGCCCTCGATGTCGATTTCTGGACCGACAATTCGGAAGCTTTGACCCAGAGGTTCAACGCATGGCTTGCACAATGACGATCCGCACGGAAGAGCGCTGACCGCTTTCCCTTCGCCGACGCAACGGTGCGACGCCGCACCGTTGCGGGACATTGTACAAAGTCAGGACCGACATCGATGAGCAACCCATTCATCCGCTTGGAGGGCGTTACCAAATCTTTCGGCGCGCTTACCGTCGTCGAGGGGCTTGATCTGGAGATCGAACGGGGGGAGTTCGTCAGTCTGCTCGGGCCTTCGGGTTCCGGCAAGACCACCATCCTGATGATGCTGGCGGGTTTCGAGAACCCGACAAGCGGCACGATCTGGGCCGATGGCAAGCGGATCGACGGGCTGCCGCCGCACAAGCGCAACATGGGCGTGGTCTTCCAGAATTATGCGCTGTTCCCGCACATGACGGTGTCGGAGAATATCGGCTTCCCGCTGAAGATGCGCGGTGCCGCCAGGGCCGACACGGCCGAACGGGTGAAGAAGGCGCTGGACATGGTGCAGATGGATGCGCTCTCCGACCGGCGTCCGTCGCAATTGTCGGGCGGCCAGCAGCAGCGCGTGGCGCTGGCGCGGGCGCTGATCTTCGAGCCGGAAGTCGTGCTGATGGACGAGCCGCTCGGCGCGCTGGACAAGCAGCTGCGCGAGCAGATGCAACTGGACATTCGCGAGCTGCACCGCCGCCTCGGCCTGACGATCGTATTTGTCACGCATGATCAATCCGAGGCGCTGACCATGTCGGACCGGATCGCCATATTCAATCGCGGCAAGATCGAGCAGATCGGCGGGCCTGCGGAAATCTACGATCATCCGAACACGCGCTTCGTCGCGGAGTTCATCGGCGAGACCAACCTCGTCAACGGGCCCATCCGGAAATCCGATGGCGGCACGGCGCGGGTGGAGCTGGCGGGCGGCCAGGAGATCATGGTGGAATCGAGCCAGGATTATGCGCCCGACGAGCGCGTCTGCCTGTCGATCCGTCCCGAGCGGATCAAGCTGCGGCCCGCCGCCGGCCCGGCGAACACCCTGCGTGCGACGGTCTCGGACATCGTCTATCACGGCGATCACCTGCGGTTGCTGCTGTCCTGCGAGGGCGCGTCCTTCGTCGCCAAGACCGATCGAAGCGCGCAGCCGCCGGCTGTCGGCACCGCGGTCGACCTTTCCTTCCAGCCGGCCGATTGCTGGGTGATCCGGCAATGAAGCCGCGCTACGGACGCCTGGTCCCGCTCTTGCTGGTGGCGCCGCTGCTGCTGTTTCTTGTCGTCTTCTTCGCCATGCCGCTGGCGACGATGATGAAATCGGCCGTTTCCGATCCTGTTGCGGCCCGGGCCCTGCCCGAAACGGCCAGCGCCGTCGCCGGCTGGGACAATTCCAGCCCGCCGACGGCCGAGATGCAGGCGGCGCTCGCCAATGATATCCGGCAGATCGAGGACGACCAGCTGTTCGGCGATCTCGTCCGCCGGCTCAACAGCGCCAAATCCGGCTTTCGCACGCTGATGGGCAAGACCCGCACGGCGGTGAAGGAGAATGCCGACAATGCCGATCTTGTCGGCATCGACAAGCGCTGGGCCGACCCCGCCTATTGGCGCGCCGTCAGCGTTGCGGCAGCTTCCAGCATAACGGACCGCAACCTGCTCGCCGCCGTCGATCTGCAGCGCGACGCTTCCGGCGAGATCGAGGCGCTGCCGGCCGGTGCCTCGGCCAACCGGGCGATCATGCTGCGCACTTTCCTGATGGCGCTGACGGTGACCATCGCCTGCGCGCTGATCGGTCTTCCCTATGCGATGATCGCGGCGTCGGTCGATGGCTGGAAACGCCAATTGCTGCTCGGGGCCGTCCTGCTGCCGCTGTGGACCTCGCTTCTGGTGCGCACCGCCGCCTGGTTCATTCTGCTGCAGGACAGGGGGTTGATCAATTCGGCATTGATGCAGCTCGGCATCGTTTCGGCGCCGCTGCCGCTGATCTTCAACCGGGTCGGCGTCGTCATCGCCATGACCCATGTGCTGCTGCCCTTCATGGTGCTGCCGATCTTCAGCGTGCTGATCGGCATACCGCGCAATCTGATGCCCGCGGCGGCGTCGCTCGGTGCCCATCCGCTGCGCGCCTTCTTCCATGTGCTGCTGCCGCTGTCGCTGCGCGGCGTGGTGTCCGGCTCGCTTCTCGTCTTCATGACCGCGCTCGGCTATTACATCACGCCGGCGCTCATCGGCGGCGCCAAGGACCAGATGATCAGCTCCGTCATCGCCTATTACGCCACCGGCGCGGCGAATTGGGGCATGGCGGGAGCGCTTGGCCTGGTGCTGCTGGTCGCCACCATGATCCTCTACGCCATCTACCTTCGCCTTTCGTCCGAAAGGGAGGCGCGGGCATGAAAACATTGCCTCTTGCACGGCTCATATTCGGCGCGGCGGTGATATTCTTCCTGATCGCGCCGCTCATCGCCATCCTGCCGCTGGCCTTTACCGACAGCGTCTTCCTCAACTACCCGATCCCGGCCTATTCCACCCGCTGGTTCGAGGAACTGGTCACGGCGGATGTGTGGCGCCGGTCGATCGTCAACAGCCTGATCATCGGGCTTGGCACCACGCTGCTCGCCACCCTTCTCGGCACGATCAGCGCGCTCGGCCTGAGGGAGAAACGGCTCTCGCTCCTGCTGGCCACGATCAAGACGCTGTTCCTGCTGCCGCTGGTGGTGCCGGCGGTGGTGCTCGGTGTCGGCATGCAGCTGATGTTCGCGCAGTATAGTCTCACCAACAGCTATATCGGCGTCATCGTCGCCCATACGGTGGTGGCGGTGCCGTTCGTCGTCGTCAATGTCCTCGCCGCCCTGCAGGGGATCGACCGGCGGCTGGAACAGGCGGCGGCCAGCCTTGGCGCTTCCCCGACGACCGTATTGCGGAAAGTCACCCTGCCGCTGGCCCTGCCGGGCATATTGTCCGGTGCGGTCTTCGCCTTCGCGACCTCGCTCGACGAGGTGGTGCTGACGCTGTTCGTCGCCGGGCCCAATCAGCGGACGCTCGCACGGCAGATGTTTTCGACGATCCGCGAGAATATCAGCCCGGCAATTGCCGCCGTGGCCTTCGTGTTCATTCTCGGCACGATCCTGCTTGCGCTCATCATGCGCTTTGCGCGCGGCATGCGGCAGGGCCAGGCCTGAAGCCCGGCTGCGTCAGTGCAGCATGATTTCTCCGTCGACCTTGCGCCATTCGTTCGGCCCGATCAGGCGCTGATGCGTGAAACGGATCGAATGCAGCGGTCCTTCCAGTTTTTCCTGCCAGAACTCCAGGAATTTGCGCATTTCCGGGAAATCCGGGGCCAGATCGTAGTCCTGCCAGATATAGGTCTGCAGCAGGGATTTGAAGTCTGGCCGCCGATAGAGGATGTGCGCGGTGGTCAAGCCATATCCCTGCAATTGGCGCTCGAAATTCGACGTGAAGCTCATCAGGAACAACCTCCATTGCCAATGGATGAATCGTGCCAACTTCCAGCGATTCGATCAAGAAAAACTTGCCCGACGAACGAGTAATTCATGTTGTTTATCAGCATGTTGGCAGCATTCCGAGGCGAGTGCTAATTTTTTCTCGCCAGGCTCTTGAAATCGAAACATGGCCAAACCAGATCACCTGCGCCGATCGCTTGCACAAGGATCGGCGGTCCTTCGGAGAACCGGCAGGATCTCGGAGGGCGATGTTCATTATTGTTTGTCCAGGAGGAAAACATGACGTTCCAACCACTTCACGATCGCATACTCGTCAGGCGGGTCGAATCGACGTCGAAATCCGCCGGCGGAATCATCATCCCCGACACGGCGCAGGAAAAGCCGCAGGAGGGCGAGGTGATCGCGGTCGGTCGCGGCGCTCGCAATGAATCGGGTCAGGTGCAGCCGCTGGACGTGAAGGCGGGAGACCGCATCCTGTTCGGCAAATGGTCGGGCACCGAGATCAAGCTCGATGGCGAGGACCTGTTGATCATGAAGGAAAGCGACGTGCTTGGCATCATCGATGCGGAAGTCGTCGGGCAAAAGGCCGCTTGAGAACAGGACAGTCAATATTGCTGCCAAAAAGGAGTGAAAAATGGCTGCTAAGGAAGTGAAATTCAGTACGGACGCGCGTGAACGGATGTTGCGCGGCGTCGATACCCTCGCCAATGCGGTGAAGGTCACGCTTGGCCCGAAAGGCCGCAATGTCGTCATCGACAAATCGTTCGGTGCGCCTCGCATCACCAAGGACGGCGTTTCGGTCGCAAAGGAAATCGAGCTCGAAGACAAGTTCGAGAACATGGGCGCGCAGATGTTGCGCGAGGTGGCGTCGAAGACCAACGACCTTGCCGGCGACGGCACGACGACGGCGACGGTGCTGGCGCAGGCGATCGTCAAGGAAGGCGCCAAGGCGGTGGCTTCGGGCATCAATCCGATGGACCTGAAGCGCGGCATCGACCTGGCTGTCGATGCGGTCGTCGCCGATCTCAAGGGCAATGCCCGCAAGATATCGAACAATTCGGAAATCGCGCAGGTCGGCACCATTTCGGCCAATGGCGATGCAGAGATCGGCCGCTATCTCGCCGAGGCGATGGAGAAGGTCGGCAATGAAGGCGTGATCACCGTCGAGGAGGCGAAGACGGCGGAGACCGAGCTCGAAGTGGTCGAGGGCATGCAGTTCGACCGCGGCTACCTCTCGCCCTATTTCATCACCAACCAGGACAAGATGCGCGTGGAGCTGGAAGAGCCCTATGTGCTGATACATGAGAAGAAGCTTTCGAACCTCCAGTCGATGCTTCCCGTGCTCGAAGCCGTCGTGCAGTCGGGCAAGCCCCTGATCATCATCGCCGAGGACGTGGAAGGCGAGGCGCTTGCGACGCTCGTCGTCAACAAATTGCGCGGTGGCCTGAAAATCGCGGCCGTGAAGGCGCCGGGCTTCGGCGATCGCCGCAAGGCCATGCTCGAAGACATCGCCATCCTGACCGGCGGTACCGTCATTTCCGAAGATCTCGGCGTGAAGCTCGAGAATGTGACGCTGGAAATGCTCGGCCGCGCCAAGAAGGTCGTCATCGAGAAAGAGAACACCACCATTGTCGACGGTGCGGGTTCGAGAGCCGAGATCGATGGACGCGTGGCGCAGATCCGCGTGCAGATCGAGGAAACCACCTCCGACTACGACCGCGAGAAGCTGCAGGAGCGGCTGGCGAAGCTCGCAGGCGGCGTCGCCGTCATCCGCGTCGGCGGCTCGACCGAAGTCGAGGTCAAGGAGAAGAAGGACCGCGTCGACGACGCCCTCCATGCCACCCGCGCTGCGGTGGAGGAAGGCATACTTCCGGGCGGCGGCGTCGCGCTCCTGCGCGCGGTGAAGGCGCTCGAGGGCCTCGCCGCGGCCAATCAGGACCAGAAGGTCGGCGTCGACATCGTTCGCAAGGCCATCGAGGCTCCGGTGCGCCAGATCGCCGAGAATGCCGGCGCGGAAGGTTCGATCGTCGTCGGCAAGCTGCGCGAGAAGAACGAGTTCTCGTGGGGCTGGAATGCCCAGACCGGTGAGTATGGCGATCTCTTTGCGCAGGGCGTCATCGACCCCGCCAAGGTGGTGCGCACGGCGCTGCAGGATGCGGCCTCCGTCGCCAGCCTCCTCGTGACGACCGAGGCCATGATCGCGGAGAAGCCGAAGAAGGAAGCGGCACCGGCGATGCCCGGACCCGGCGCCGGCATGGACTTCTGATCACCGGAGAGGCCCGTTCGCGGGCCTCTTTTTATCCTATTCGCCGGAATTCCTGCGTAGCACGTTCCCGAACAGGTCCTGTCCGGCAATATTGTCGGCAATATCCGTCAGTTTCGGGAACAGGCGGCGAAACGTGTCGGCCCCCGGGGTCCAGTTCCGCATCACCGCGATATAGAGGTCGAGTGCGCTCGGGTCCGAGCCGAGGAAATACGGCGTATCCGCCACGTCCTCGACCTGCCGCCAGAGGTCGAGGCGATGATCCTCCAGCGCCTTCCGGTAGCGCTTGTGGTTCGCTTCCGGCAATTGCCAACGCGCGGGATCGTCGCTGTAATTCCACGTCGGATAAATTTCGCTGACGATGAAGATCAACCAACGCAGGAACGCCGGCCGCTGCTTGTCCGCAGCTGAGGGTGCAAGTTCGGCATCGGGAAATGTGTCGGCCAGATGGAGTATGATCGCGGCGCTTTCCGTCAGGATTTCGCCGCTTGGCATGATCAGCGTCGGCACCTGTCCGAGAGGGTTCAGCTCCAGCAATCTGTCGCGATCCGGCCCCGGTTCGAGATAGGGGATCTCCTCGAGCTCATACTCCGCACCCGCCTGCAGCATGGCGAGTTCGATGATGGCGGAGCCGCAGCCCCGGGAGCCGATCAGGACATATTTTCCCATTTTGCAATTACCCTCGCTGCGGTTCGATCGCGCCGGCGTGCGCGCGCCGTGGCCAGCCTATTTCCGCTCCGGCTTGCGGTCCAGCTGTTCCTCGGTCTTGTTGGCAGTATGCTGGTGATATTGCTCGGTCTCGATCCACTTTCCATCCGCACCCCGTTCGCGCGAGTGCTGCGCCTTGTCACGATTCGACAGGACCGTATTCGGCGCGATCTCGGTCACGTCCTGCTCGTCGGTCATCGCGCCGCCGCCGGTGCCCTTGCCTTGCGATCCGCGGCCGGAGTGTTTCTTGTCGGCATGTGCCATAGCCTGCTCCTTCGTGCCTCAACTCCTGTCTGCAACCGGCGCCGCGTCGAAATGTTCCCGGCGATCCGGCGCAGGCACGATTTCTGCTGCCGATGATGCTGGCCGATGGCGGCCATGTGGATTGGTCAGACGCTGGTGCGTCCGCTGCTGCCTTTCCCCCGCCCCATCCAGGGCAGGACCGCGTCGGCATCCTCCAATATGCCGGCGCGCTTGGCAAAGCCTTCAAAGGCGTGGCGCGCGACAGGCAAGGGCTTGTGGCCATCGAAAACATCGCAGCAGGCCTTCCAGGCGGTCTGGTAGATAAGGCCACGATCGGCTTCGGGCCAGTGGTCGAGAAAATCGAGCGCATCATCGAGCGAGGCGACCTCGCGTACGATGAAAGGGCGCTCCCGGACAAAGACGGGCCGGTCAAATATTCGTTCGTTCATCATATCCTCCGCATGGGTGAACGGGCTGTTCCTGGGAATTGCCGGACACGGCGACGCAGATATTTGTTCGCTTCACCCTTTGTTCAAGACCATAGCAGCCGAACGTCATAGCCTTGTGACGAAGCCCTCATTTCGTGCGATGGGGAACCAGTATCCGCCATCGCGGTTGTACCAGACAGACGATCTGGAACTCAAAGGAGGCTCCTATGAGCAATTCGGGTACCACAACCAATCGCGGTACTATTCGCAAATGGGCCGAGTCCCGGGGCGGCCATCCTTCGGTGGTCCGCGCCGAGGGCGAGGGCGGCATCCTGCGCATCGATTTCGGCGAGCCGGACGAGGAATTCGAGCGCATAGACTGGGATGAATTCTTCGAGATATTCGACAGGAACAGGCTCGCCTTTCTCTACCAGGAGCGAACGGAGGATGGCTCCACCAGCCGTTTCAACAAGTTCGTCAACCGTGGCTAGCCCACGGCGCCGGGACCGATACGCCGCTGACTTTGCGGCGCGGCCGCCAGGTGGTATGAGTCGGCTAAAGGAATCTCGCTCGGCCGGATAGACGACCAGATCAAACGGGGCTGTGCCCTGTTCCCATTCAGGTCCGATCGGGCGCCCAAAGGGAGACGCGCCGCTCATGCTAGGCTGGTTTCGCGCATTGCTGCCACGGGAAGATCGGTTCTTCGATCTTTTTGCACTTCATTCGAAGACGGTCGTGGAAGCGGCCGACGCGCTGCAGGCCCTGCTCGCCGGCGAGGGCGATATCGACGGCCATTGCGCGCGCATCGTCGAACTCGAGGACGAAGCCGACGAGATCACGCGGCAGGTGCTGCAGGCGGTGCGCCGCAGCTTCATAACGCCGTTCGATCGCAGCGACATCAAGGACCTCATCCAGTCGATGGACGATGCCATCGACATGATGCACAAGACCGTCAAGACGATCCAGCTATACGAGCAAAGGTCCTTCGATCCGCGCATGCGGGCGATGGGCGAACTGATCGCCGCCGCGGCGCGGCTGATCGCGGAGGCGGTGCCGCTGCTCGTCCGCGTCGGCACCCATGCCGCCCGTCTCGGCGCCATTGCCGAGGAAGTGGTGAGCCTCGAGGACAAGGCCGACCATCTCTACGATGCGGGCCTGAAGGATCTCTATCAGCGCCATGGCAAGTCCGATGCCATGGCCTTCATCATCGGCAGCGAGATCTATGGCGAACTCGAAAAGGTCGTCGATCGCTTCGAGGATGTGGCGGACGAGATCAGCGGTATCGTGATCGAGAACATCTGATGGACGCGGCCCTCAGCCTGCCTTTGTTGATCGGCCTCGTCGGCATCGCGCTGTTCTTCGACTTCCTGAACGGGCTGCACGACGCGGCGAATTCCATCGCGACCATCGTCTCGACACGGGTGCTGCGGCCGCACTATGCGGTGGCCTGGGCGGCCTTCTTCAATTTCATCGCCTTCCTGTTCTTCGGCCTGCATGTCGCCGAAACGCTCGGCACTGGCATCATCGATGCGGGAAGCGTCACGCCGCGGCTGATCTTCGCGGCCCTGATGGGAGCGATTTCGTGGAACCTCATCACCTGGTTCTTCGGCATTCCGTCCAGCTCCTCCCATGCGCTCGTCGGCGGGCTCGTCGGCGCCGCTCTTGCCAGGACCGGGTTCGACGCCATCGTCTGGACCGGCCTCCTGAAGACCGTCAGCGCCATCTTCCTGTCGCCGGCCATCGGCTTCTTCCTGGCTCTGATGCTCGTCCTGCTGGTCTCCTGGCTGTTCGTGCGCCAGACGCCGTTCGCGGTCGATCGCACGTTCCGCGGCCTGCAATTCGTCTCGGCATCGCTCTACTCGCTCGGCCATGGCGGCAATGATGCGCAGAAGACGATGGGGATCATCGCCGTGCTGCTATTCTCCGAGGGCCATCTCGGCGGCGAGTTCCACGTGCCGTTCTGGGTGGTGATAACGTGCCAGTCGGCCATGGCGCTCGGGACATTGTTCGGCGGCTGGCGCATCGTTCACACCATGGGTTCGAGGATAACGCGGCTCAAGCCGATGCAGGGCTTCTGCGCCGAAACCGGCGGCGCCATCACGCTTTTCGGCGCGACATGGCTCGGCATTCCGGTGTCCACCACGCACACGATCACGGGCGCCATTGTCGGCGTCGGCGCGGCGCGGCGCGTTTCAGCCGTCCGTTGGCAGCTCGCCGGCAATATCGTCGTCGCCTGGGTGCTGACGATGCCGGCGGCAGCGCTCGTCGCCGCCTGCTTCTACTGGCTGGGCGGTGTGGTCTAGGCTTCCGATGCAACGTTCCAAAGAGGGACTGCACAGTTGAATGCAGGAAGTCCGCACCACGCCCGCAAAATCGCGTCTGGTCATTGAAAATGGGGGGAGACGGGCGGTCTTCAGCGCGTCAGTAGTGGTATCAGGGTCGAGGT
>NZ_JAPMAB010000014.1:0-94866 GCF_026420825.1 Phyllobacterium sp. 0TCS1.6A | reverse complement strand
GGCTTGCAGGGCAAAATATTTTTTGAGGCCCAAAATCTATCCCACCGCGTGGGCCGAGAGGTGCAATGATCTCCCACGGCAGGCCCCTCGCTTCGCGTGAGGGAACAATGCACCCGCGTCCCCATTGAGTCTATTGCAATGGAATGCGAGGACGGGATGAAACACGCTGTAATCCTGCTCGAAGAGCCCGGGCAAGCCTGGCACAAGCACGCGACCCTTGTCAGTATCGGGAAACGGCTTGCGAAGCTGAAAGACTGCGCGCTGATCGAAGATCCATCCGGCGACCATTGGGCGGACCGAGCCGGGAACTACTATCTGCCTGCATCGACGTTGTCGCTCGACAGCTTGCCGGGCGACGGGCCGGGCTGGACACCGGCCGACCTTTTCGGCGGCGTGGTGCCGCATACATTCATGGCCAGCAAGATCATCACCCATCCGCTTCTGGGGCTCGGCGCGAGCGGTCCGGACGGCTGGAGCCATGTGTTTCCGCAGAAGGTCGGCGACGTGGCGCTCAGGGGCTTCGCCGTGTTCAGCCGCGTCGACCTCGTCGCCGCCGGCGAGCGGCTTCTGCGTTTTGGCCCGATCCGCGTGAAGGCCGGCCAGGCGGATGGCGGCAAGGGCCAGTACGAGTTCACCGAGGCGCGTGATCTCGCGAGCTGGGCCGGCGAAATCTCCGAACAGGCGTTCGAGGAAGGCTTCGTGCTCGAGGAGAACCTCGCCGAGGCGCGCACGTTCAGCGTCGGCCAGATCATCCTGGACGGGACGATGCTGAGCTATATCGGCAAGCAGCGGGCGACCCTGGACAAGCGCGGCCGGGAGACCTATGGCGGCACGACGCTCTATGCCGTTCTGGGGGACTGGGATGCGCTGATCAGCCGGACCACGACTGCCCTCTCGCGGGAAATCATCGCGGCGGCCCGGCTTTATGACGATTGCGCCGCCAATATTCTCGGCATCGTGGCATCGCGCAGGAATTACGACGTGATCGTCGGGCAGGATGCCGCGGGCCGGAGACGGGTTGCCGTGCTGGAGCAGTCCTGGCGAACCGGCGGCGCCACGCCCGCCGAGATGCTGGCCCTGGAAACCTTCGTGCAGGAAGCGGATGTGGTGGCCGTGCGGGCGTCCTCGCATGAGGTGTTCGGCGCTGTCGGCACAGGCGATCCCTCGCATCGCATCTTTTGCAGCGGCGTCGATCCTGTCGAAGGGCCGATCACGAAATATGCAAAACTGGAGGTGAAATATCATGCACAGCAGCAAGATTGACATCGATGTCGATGCCCAGCGGATATCGGGAACCTTTGCGTTTCCGGATACGGGCATGCCCGGCGTGCTGTTTCTGCATGGATGGGCCGGAAGCCAGGAGCGCGATCTGCGGCGCGCCAAGGACATCGCCGCGCTTGGCAGCGTCTGCCTGACATTCGACATGCGCGGTCATGCGGCGACACTATCGCAGCAGCGCTACGTCACGCGCGGGGACAATCTCACCGATGCCTTGGCGGCCTATGACAGGCTGGCGGCGCATCCCGACATCGATCCGGATGCGATTGCGGTGATCGGCAGCAGCTATGGCGGCTATCTCGCCACCATTCTGACCTCGCTGCGGCCGGTGCGCTGGCTGTCGCTGCGCGTGCCCGCATTGTACCGCGATGCGGATTGGGATGTGCCGAAATATGCGCTCGACAGGGCGGACCTTGCCGAATACCGCTCGACCATCGTCATGCCGGCAGACAATAACGCGCTTTCCGTCAGCCGAAGGTTCAAGGGCGATGTGCTCATCGTCTCGTCGGAACATGACGAGATCGTCCCCCATGCCGCGATAGCCAGCTATCGCGCCGCCTTCATCAATGCGCGCTCGCTCACCGCGCGCATCATTTCGGGCGCAGACCACGCCCTCAGCCAGCCGGAAGGCCAGCGGGCCTATGATTCGCTGCTGCTCGAATGGTTCCGCGAGATGATCCTCGGTGCGCGGCGGTAGCGCCGCCAGTCGCGGCGGAACAATCGGGGCGACTGCCGGTTGGTGAACCACGGTTCGAGTTCGCCCCGACAGTCACAAACGATCAGGGCACAAACCACCAGGGATCAACGACATGAGACGCCTCCCACGCGCTGTAATCATCATGATGCTGTTCGTGCTCACGGTGTTCGTCGCGGTCGTCGTCTTCTTTCTCACGGCCGCCATGCCGCCGGACCTCGAGAAACTGTCGTTGCCGGCCGTGCCCGCCGAAACGGCCGAACGCGCGGCCTGACGGACTGCTTGAACGCTAAGCTGTACTTGGACATGCAAAACCCCCGAAGGTTGATGTCCAACTTTCGGGGGTCAGTTCATCGAAGCGGGCTCCGGTATTGTCGCGGCGTCGGCCTAGTTCAGCCCGAGCTTGCCGCGCAGGGTGGAAAGATCTTCGGCGAGGGTGTTTACCGCCGCCGCGAGCACGGCGCGATCGTCCTCGCTGAGCTTGTCGTAAAGCTCATAGCCTTCCGCCGTCTTGTACTTGCCGAGGGTCTCGTCGACCTTGTCGAAATTGGCCGAAACCTTGGTGATGAACTCACCTTCGTCCTTTTCGATCAGCGGACGCACGAGGTCGAATATCTTGCGCGAGCCGTCGAAATTGGCCTTGAAGTCCCAAAGGTCGGTATGGCTGTAGCGGTCTTCCTCGCCGGAAATCTTGGTGGCGGCAACTTCTTCCATCAGCACCGCCGCACCGCCGACAACCTTTTCCGGCGGAAGTGTCAGGTCGGTGATGCGCTTGTTGAGGTCGGTGACATCCGCCATGAGCTTGTCGGCGAACGGCGCCAGGTCCTTGGTGCTGTTCTCGGCGAAGAGACCATATTCGATGCGATGGAAACCGGTAAAGCCCGGGTCTTTCTCCGCCTTTTCATGATCGTCGGCGCGCGAGTCGATCGATGCGTCGAGATCGCTGAACAGTTCCGCGATGGGCTCGATGGCTTCATAGCTCATGCGCGTCGAACCGAAGAGCGATTTCGCCTTGTCGAGGTCGCCCGCCTTGACCGCATCCGTGAACTGCCTGGTATCGGCGACGAGCTTCTCGAGATTTTCCGACACGTAGATTTTGTAATCTGCGATCGGGCCGACCAGATCGAGCGGCGATACTTCCGCCCTCGCACCGGAAGAACCGGCGAGAACGGCAAATGCGAAAAGACTGGTCGACAGGATTCTGCTTGGTTTCATCGTGGTTCCTTAGGTTCTGGTGCCAGCCATTTGATGGCCAGCGGCTTCGAGAAGGGTGCGTCCGAGAAAATCACTCTCGTCCCGGGCGCCGGGCAGCGCATAGAAAAACCCGCCGCCGATCGGTTTGATGTATTCTTCCAGGGGTTCGCCATCGAGTTGCCTCTGGACGGTGATGAACCCCTTTTCCAGATCGGCCTGGTAGCAGATGAACAGCAGGCCCTGTTCGAGCTGGCCGGATTTGCTGACGCCATTGGAATAGTTGAACGGACGGCGCAGGATCAGGTTTGCGTCGGAGCCCTTGCTGCGCTTGTTCGCCAGGCGGATATGGGCGTCAAGCGGCGTGATCGTGCCCGCGGGATCGCCGGCATAGTCGGGCAAATCCGCTTCCACCTTGCCGCCGAAGGGTGCGCCGGAGGCCTTCCGGCGTCCGATTATGCGCTCCTGCTCGCCGAGCGGCGTGCGGTCCCAGCGTTCGACGAAATTGCGGATGATGCGCACGACCTGATAGCTGCCGGCGACCGCCCATTGCGGTTCGCCGCTCTCGGCGGTGACCCAGACGATCCTGTCCATCAGCGCCTTGTCGTTCGCATCGGGATTGGCGGTGCCATCGCGGAAACCGAGGAAGTTCCGGGCTGTTTCGTGGCTGCCATCGGGCTTCGGCGGCAAGACGGGCACCGAGCCCTCCTGTTTCCACCGCAGGACCATCAGGTCGGGCAGGTTCTTCAATATGTCGCGCAAGGCGTGGATATTGGTATCGGGCGTGTTGGAGCTGATCTGCAGCAGCAGGTCGCCATGGCAGAGATCGGCGTCGAGCGCATCGTTCGGCGATGCCGCCATGCGCGACAGTCGGACCGGCCTGTGCGCCGCAAGCCAGGAACGCTGTTCGAAAAAGGATGCACCCAGCGAGACGGTCATGGTGAGGTTGTCCGGCGGGATCTCGGGGCCGAGCAGGCCGGAATCGGCCGGTGGCAGCTTGTCGTCGAGCTGGGGCGGGGCGCCGCCCTGCATGAGGAACGCTATCCGCTCCGTCAGCAGCCTGAACAGCCGCTCCACCTCGGTCGGCGACTTCGCCAGGACGTGAAACGCCGCCACCATGCCGGCGGCCGGGCGCGGCGTGACTATTCCCGGCTGGTGCAGGCCGTGAAATGGCTGGCGTTGCTGCGTCTTGTCGCTGACCGGCGCGTCGGTCACCTGTTCCCTGCCGATTTCGACGGCATGCGCTGCCGGAAGCTGGGCCGTCGCCAGCAGGCCGCCGGCTCCGAACAGAACCTTGCGTCGGGTGGTCGCGAAGTTATCGCCGTCCTTTGCCATCACTCAAGTCCCAATGCTGCATTCAGCTTGCCAATGGAATCGCCGACCGCCCGCGCCTTGCCGGCGAGAGCCTGCCTGTCGTCCGCAGCCACCGCCGCGTAAGCCGGGAAGCCGTCGGAGCCGCGCAGCGCCGCCAATGCGCCGGCCATTTCGGCCGTGGTCTTTTCGATATCCGCCACGGCGGCGGCATTCGCCTCGATCGCGACCGGCCGGAGCAAGGCCATCATTCGCGTCACGCCATCGAGATTGGCGGAGAAATCGGCAAGGTCGGTCTGCGAGTAATGATCGTGCCCGCTCGCAATGCGGTTCTCGCCCAGCATCCGCATCAGGTGCGCCGACCCTTTTGCGATCTGTTCGGGCGGTATGCGCAGGCCGCGCATCCGGTCCTTCAGGGTGGCGATATCGGCGACGAGCCGGTCCGCGACGGGCGCCAGCCCGTCCGTGCTGTTCTGCGCAAAAAGCCCGTATTCGAGGCGATGAAAGCCTGTGAAAGCGGGATCGGCCTCGCGCTTTTCAAGATAATCGGCAACGGGATCGATCATGTTGTGCAGGTCCGCGAACATGTCGGCCATCGGCTCGATCTCTTTGTAGGGAACCCTTGCCGCCTGGTAGGCCGCTCTGGCGCCATCGAGATCCCCGGCCTTGACGGCCTCGTCCAGCGCCTTGCTCGCCTTGGCGAGCGTGTTCACCTGGGTGACGAGGAATACCTGGAGTTCGGCCAGCGGACCGATGAAGGCCGAAACCGGCGGCCGCGCCGCTTCCGCATCGGACTCGGCCGATGGCGTCACATGCAGGCTGCCGCGCGGGCTGCTCAACAGGCCGCAGGTGATCTCATAATCGCCGGCCCGCAGCTTGGCCTCCATCGTCTGGCTGAAGCCCGGAACGATGTTCTCGCGCTCCTCGACGACCATGACGCCATCGAGGATTTCCCACTCCAGCGCGCGGTCGGATTCGTTGACGATCTTGAAGGTCGAGCGCCCGGCAGGCACGGTAATGTCATTGGGCGTGCACGCACCATCCTTGATGGTGACAAGGATGGCATTGCCGGTGCTTTGCCCGGCAAGCTTCGCGGAGGCAAGGTAGAAGGCGACGCCGCCTGCAACCACCAGCAGTGCGGCCCCGGCAACCGCGAGACGCAGCAGCTTCGATGACGGGGCGGGCGAGGGGGGCTGCTGTTGCATGGAGCGCTTTCGTCAATTCGTTGCGGTTGGAGACTGTGCGACACGCTTGCCGGCACTCGGCGGCCGAAGAAACAGATAGAGGCTGACGACGAGGAAACCGGCATAGGCGATCGCCTCTCCGAGCGTCGGCGTGTCGTTATATCCGAATATGCCGGAGAGAACGGTGCCCAACGGACCACCGGCCGGAAGCACGTTGCTCAGGTCGAAGATCACCGTCTGAAGTCCGTTCCAGACGCCTGCCTCGTGCAATTGGCGGATGGCGCCCGCCAGGATGCCGGCGGCGACGACGAGGATGAAAATGCCGGTCCAATAGAAGAAGCGGCGCAGATCGAGCCGGATGCCGCCCGCATAGATGCCGTAGCCGATGACGACGGAGACGAGAATGCCGAGCAGCGCGCCGAGCGGGGCATGGCCGCTGGTGCTCTGCTGAAAGATCGCCAGCAGGAAGAACACGGATTCGAGACCTTCCCGCGCCACGGCGAAGAACACCATGCCGATCAGGGCCGTTGCGCCGCCCTTCGAATGGCCAAGCGCCGAATCGATCGAAGCGTGGAGTTCGTGCCTGATCGAGCGCGCCGCCTTCCGCATCCAGAACACCATGGAGCACAGTATGATGACGGCGACGATGCCGATGATCGCCTCGAAAAGTTCCTGTGCCTTCTGCGGGAATTGAGCGCTGGCGAGCTGCAAGGCAGCGCCGGTGAACAGGGACAGCGCGACCGCCAGAAGTATTCCGACCCAGATGGCGGGTAGCCATGCGCCGCGTCCCGTCTGTTTCAGATAGGTCGCAACGATGCCCACTATCAAGGCAGCTTCGATGCCTTCACGAAGCATGATTAAAAACGGAACCAACATTAGTATCTCCGGCGCTCAAAACACCCGCAATGCCGGGCCGCGCCGCAGAACTCATAGCTGTTCAGAGAAAACGAAGCAATAACAATATATTAGAAGAATTCTAATTCACAATGCCAGCATTTTTCGCAGTGTTTTCCGCATGTTGACGGCAATAGTCATGATTTATTGTCGGCAGATCCGCGGCGGGCGGCAGGAAACCGCCCGCGCGATGGCGGCGCGGTCAACCCGTGCGCGCCACCTGCAGCCGCTGCAGGGTCGAGTTCGCCCAGTCCCAATCGGGGGCGAGCTCGGTTCCGCGAAGCGCGGCCTCCGCCGCCTTGTCGCGATCGCCGCCGATCTCATAGAGCTGCGAACGCAACAGGTAGATTTCGGCGCGCTGGCGCGCCTGGAACAGGCTTTCCAGCAGGCGATCGGTGGCGAGGATGCCCTGTTCCGGCCGTGTCTTGGTCCGCACCCGCAGATTGGCGAGTTTCAGCAAGGGCCAGGTCCATTCCGGCTTGGCATCGGAAGCGCGGGCGAATGCCTCGGCGGCATCCTCCGTGGCGTCCAGCGCTTCGTGGCAGCGTCCGAGCAATTGCCAGGCATCGGCCGAGTCGGGCCGCCTGGCGATATATTCACGCAGGATATCGACGCATGGTCCGTAATTCTGCTGCCGGAACAGCACCTGCGCCAGCTGGTAGCTCCACCAGTCGACGCTATCGAGCTCGATCGCCTTGCGCAGCTGCGCCTCCGCCTTTTCAGGCTGTTCGAGGCGCATGAAGGTAAGAGCGAGCTGATGACGCGCCCGGGCGTTCCAGGGCTGCGCGGCGACGGCTTTCTCGGCAAACACCTTCGCCTCGTCCAGATTTTCGCCGAGACGCGACAGTTCGACGGAAATCAGGTGCTGCGCCTCGGGATTGGCCGGATGAACGCGTTTCAGCTCGGCGAGCAGCTCGGCGCTGACGGACTTGCCCATATGGGCGCTGAGCAGCGCCTCATAGATCGGGCGCACCGGCAATATGCGCTTTTCGGCAGCGACGGTCTGCTGCGAGGCCGCGGCAAGGTCGTCCTTGGACAAAAGCCGCAGCTTGCCGCGGACCACCGACGCATAGGTGAAATAAGGCGTGTCCACGGGTGGCTCGATGAGGAAGCGCTCGACGAATTCGGACAGGACCACATCGGGCCGGTATGCCTCGATGAGCTCCCGGTCGAAGGATTTGCCGTAGATGTAGACGAGCGTGCTGAAGCTTTCCTTGAGGTAGGGAAGCAGGTTGCCGCCGAAGGAATCGCCGAACATGACGCAGCGCGGCAGGGTGCTGTCCTTGTTGACGAACACGCGGATACGGCCGCGATTGGGAATGCGATTGTCGAATTCCATCTTGCCGGCAGGATTGGCGATGCGTGCCGACAGGGTCGGAGCCGACACCGGAGGCTCGAACTTGACGCCGAGATCGCCGACATAGGGCACTTCCTCGAAGGATACGCGCGAATTCTCCAGCCGCAGCGGCTCGATGCCGGCGCGCGAAAGCCCCTCGCAGATGGCCTGGTAGCCGACATAGGCGCCATAGCCGCTCCAATGCGTATCGGTCTTGGGGTAGGTGAGACCGCCGGCCTTCGCCGCCTTGAGCGCCTCGAGCGGATAGATGATGCGCGACGCGCGCTGCGGGGTGAGCGCACGCAGGATCTGGTTGATGGGCCGCTTTTCCGAAAGCTCCACCCAGTCCGGCAATTGCTCGTCATAGACGAGCTCCTTGTTGGGGGCGACGAAAACCAGATGCTGGGCGCCAAGCGCCTCCACATAGGCGTCACGCTCGGCAATCAGGTTGCGCCATGCCTCGACGCCCTGGGCGTCCAGGCTGTGACGGCCGGTGATCTGGTCGATCACCCGATTGGAATCGTGGTCGAGGAAAATCCAGCCGTCCTTGCCGAGCAGGTATTTCTTGCTCTTGTCGGCCCGCGAGGTTGAGGTGAAATCATCGGTCATGAACATCTCCAAACTGGCGATTGCTGCCATTCGGTATTCTGAAAGACGCGGATACTACGAATTGAGGTAGCCGCACCGTTTACGTCCCCGTCATCCTTGCCTGCGAAAGAGGCAACTGCATTGCTGAACAGAAGTTGGGCGGGAGTATGGGCGAAGTCGTTGGGCGCTTCGAATATCTTCCGGTCGTCGAAGAAGAACTGGAACTGGTCCTCGCTCCACAGCATCGCATAGCGGTGGAAGTCGTCGGCCAGCTTGCGCCGCGGCCGGAACTTCGTCGACAGCACCTTCTTGACCGGCAGCCACTGCCGCGCCGTCACCTGCACCACGCTCGGATATTTCGCTTCCACGACATCGAGCTCGAAGCGTTTGTCGCCCTCGCTCTCCGGCACGGAAGTCAGCCAGAACGCATTGTTCACGCCCGGCTCATTGGCAATGCGCATGTCGCATTCGAAATAGCCGTAGCATTGGCGGAAGTCCCGCGTGCGCACATAGCCGCCGGTAAACGGCCGCTTGCCCTGCTTGTCATTGTCGTTGCGGCCAAGCTTCAGGGCGAGGCCGGAACTGGACAGGGCGACGTTTGCGGGCTTGCGGACGGATTTCGTCTCGCCGCCACTGTCGGTCACCTTGATCCAGCGCTCGTCGAAGCCGGCATTGTCGTTGAAACTGTCATTGAAGGATATCTGCCAGTGGCCCGGCACCCCCTGCAGGACTGTGGGGACGTCCGTACAGAGGGCGCGGGCGAGGCTGGGCCGGGCAAGCAGCCCGGCCGACGCGATCCCGAACCCTGCCAGGCCGAGGAAGGAGCGCCGGCTGAGCTCGCTACGGCTCTGCCTCATACGGCAACCTTGTTCTGCTGCGCCTCCTTGAGGCTGCGCAAGGTCGTTTCGAGGTTCCAGGCGCGGTTGCGCAGGACTTCCACTTCACCGGTCATGAAGTCGATCTCGCTGCGGAACCAGGACACCGCTTCGTGGATGTTGTGCGGCACCTGAACGAGATTGGGCACCGAAAGCGGCTTGTCGGCCGGCGTAGCCACGGGCTTCGGCAGCACGTGGTTCAGCTTGTTCTCGGTGAGGAAGCGATGATATTCCGCGAAGTTCTGGCGATAAATGTGCTGAACCTTGGTGAAATCCGCGCGCTCGAGCAGCTTTTCGAGGTTGATCGGCAGATAATCCTCGATCTCGACGGAAGGAATTGCGAAGAGCGAAGACAATTCGCGGATGCGGGAATCATAGGTGAAGAAGATCGCCGGAATGCCCTGATGCAGCGCGATGACGTTGCCATGCAGGCGGAAGCCCACCATCACATCCACATTGGCCGCGGCATCGGCAGCCCATTCGTCGATGTCGAAGAAGGCGCTCATCCGGTTGTTCAGCATCTCTTCCGCTTCGGCATGGCCGAGCAGATTGAACTTGGTCAGGATCGCCTTGATGTTGTCCTGCTTCTCCTTGTCGCTGGAGAAGATGGCGAGTGTTTCCTCGCGCTCGCCCTGCGAATAGAGCTTGCTCGACGGCCGCTTGGCGACGGCGTCGATCAGGGCGCGCTGCATGCGGTTGGTCTTCGTCGCATTGCTGGCATAGTCGGCCGAGAGATATTTGTTCAGCGTCAGGCCGATACGAGCCTGCGCCGGATCGATCGGCTTGATCGTGATCGAGGGCTTCAGCGAACGATAGAAGCTCGGGCAGCCGATGACACGCACGTTCTTGATGCCGAGATCGTTGAAGATTTCGGCGCTGTAGAAACCGCGCACGCCGATCGTCTCGCACTTGTCGGCGATGATCTTCCACGCTTCCACGGTGCCTTTCGGCACTTCGAGCTTCTTGTACTTGCCTGCCTGGGCGCCGACGCCGATAGCGACGACCGGACCCTTCAGCTTCTTCAGCAGCGGGACCACATGGCCGAGATCCACCGTTTCGGTCAGGTAGTTGGAGCCGCGCACGACAGTGGCGTCGTAGCTGCCATCCTGCGGCCACAGCTTCTCATTGCCCGCATGCGAGAACTGCACGTTGCGGATTTCGTCATAGGCAAGCGCCTTGAGCGTGGCGTCATAGACGAGAACGTCGCCCGTGTTGATGCCGCCCTTGTTGAAGGCTGCGAGCGGGTCTTCAAATTTCAGGTAAGCGGCCTTGTTGCCGGGCTTAACTGCTGCACCGCCATTGAGAACGAAAAGTTTCTTCATCACTAGTTCCTCAGATTATTCATATTGGCTGACCCGGCAGCAGCGATCTGCCGCGGCCTGATTTCGGTAATTTCATCGCGTTGGGTTTCGTCACGCTGATTGCGCGGGAAGGTGGAGGGGCGCGGCGACGAAGCTGGCGGCGCGTGCTCCACCACCTTCAATTCCGGTTCCGGCGCGGAAACGAAACGATCCGCGAACCAGGCCTTCAACTGCTTGACAAAGGGTTCGACGCTCAACTCCCAGGCAAGCGCCCCGCCGCGCTGCGCTGCCGCTTCGGAAAGCCTGCCGAGGGCTTCGGTATCCTCGGCAAGCGCCGCGATGGCGGCGGCGAGTTCGCGGCTGATGACGGTATCGTCGGTGGAGTGGATCAACAGGCCATCGACGCCATGGTCGATCAACTCTTCCACCGCGCCGACGGCAGTCGCTATCGGAACGCAGCCGAGACGCTGGGCCTCGATGATGGTCAGCGGCGCGCCTTCCCAGCGCGACGGCAGGACGACGACATCCGCCCATGCAAAGGCGCGGTTGAGGTGACGGCTCGAAAATACCGGCGGCTCGACCTGGACGCCGATCTCGGCGAACCGCTCTTTCCACGATCCTCCGGCGCCCGCATCCATCACGTCGCTGCCGATGATCTTCCAGTCGACCGGCGCCGAGGCTTCGTTCAGATCGCGCACCGCCGCATAAAGACGCTCGATGCCTTTCTGCGCGTCGAGACGGCCGAGGAACAGCACGTTGAGCCTGCCCTTGGCCGGACGGCTCTTGCGCGCCGCCAGCAGCGTCTCGCGCTCCTTTGGCGCAAGCGCATAGCTTGCGGCATTCTGGATATGCATGAGCTTCTGGTGCGGAACGCCCATGCCATGCAGCCATTCCACCATGTCCATCGAACAGGTGAGGATCGTGTCGTAGACATGTTCGAAGGCGAGCGTCAGATAGGGGTGGCCGGCGTCGCGGCCCATCTTCGACTTGTCGAGCACATGCACATAATTGACGACCTTGACGCCGCGCCGGCGCAGGTCGCCCAATAGCGCATTGACCGGTGCCACCTGATTGTTGATCACGACGTCGAGGCCCGACAGGAAGCCCATGATCTGCTCGGCCTTGGCGGCCTCGTCATGCCCCATCAGGATATCGTGCCCGGCAAACTGATTGGGGCCGCCCCAGAGCGGATAATCGTCGGCGAGGAAATTGATCGTCTTGAACACGCCGTCATTCTCGGGAATGCGGTTATAGACGGCCTTGCCGAAAATATAGAGATGGACTTCGCAGCCGGCGCTCTTGAGCGCCTGCGCCGCGGCATAGGCCACCTTTTCGACGCCGCCGAAGCTGGCGATGGGCAGCAGGAAACCGACGCGGATGGGATTGGCCGGCTGCGGCAGGCGCGGCATTACCGGCTTTGCCCCGACCGCATGGCGCAGCAATTCGAAATAACGGCTGCGATTGGGGAAATAGACCGAACGCCACAGCCAGCGATCCTTCGGCCGCGACCGGTAGCCGGAATCGCGCAGGGCGCCGAGCGTCGCAAGCAGCGCGTTGGTCGAGGAGAGTGCCGTGCTCTGCATCTCGCGCGCGGTGAAGGGTGCGCTGATGACGATCTCGACGACATTCGGGGCCGGAACCGGCTTGTTCAACGACCGCGCCCAGTCATCGGACGTATCGTCCGCGCATGTGGAGAATATGTCGAACGTGCACATCCAGCCGAACGGCTTGTCCGCCAGCGGTTCGTTCTCGCCGATGTTGCGGATATCGATGCCGACCTTGGCATTGCTGCGCTCGAACCGTATGGCGATGAAGTGATGCTTCTGCGCCAGCCGCTCGCCGATCCACAGCAGATTGTGTATGAGGCCGAGGCGCGTCAGCGCTTCCCGGTGCGCCGCCGTCATCCACAACATGAAGGGCGGCACGCCGAACGTCTCTGGCTCGGCCTTCGCGGCCCAGAACCGCGTCACGAAATCTTCAAGGCTGCACTTGTCGTAAGGCGAAGCCGGGTCGGTGAACATGTCCACCGCATAGGCGCCCATGCCGATCGCGGCATAGCGCGGCGCTTCGCTATGTTCCCATTCGAGCAGGGTCTCCGCCGCGAACAGCTTCTTGTGCTTCTGGCGGATGTAAGTGAGGATGCCCTCGCGCGTACGGTTTGAATCGCGCAGCATGCTCTCGGCGCGCTGCCGGTACTCAAAGCCAAAAAACGGATAATTGGCGCCGAGAAAGCCGCGCCCGATGGCCTGCAGCCAGAAGTCCCAATCCTCGAAGCCGGACTTCATGGCTTCGTCGAAGCGTATTCCGGCGTCGAGCATCCTTCTCGACACCAGGCTGCCGGCCTCGCAAATATTGTCGAAGGTTAGATGCAGCAACCGCGAGTATTGGGTTGTATAATTGCCATTCCACTCGATGCCGAACTTGTCGATATTGGGGTATATCCAGTCGACCTTGTCGTTGGACTTCATGTAGGCAAGGATGTCGCGAAGCGCGGTAGGCGTTATGCGATTGTCGGCGTCGAGGAAATATACCGCTTCGAGTTCATCGAAGTTGCGCAGGGCGAATTCGATCCCGTAGTTTCGCGCCGAGCTCAGGCCGCCATTGGCCTTGCGCAGATAGAACACATTGTCATGTGCGAGCGCGTAGGTGCGGCCGACTTCCGCCGTTTCCGGGAATGGGCAGCCATCATCGACGATGAGGATCGCGATGTCATAGGGCGCCTGCTGGGCCAAAGCGGATTCGATTGCTTCCGCCAGGAGAACCGAATGCTTGAAAACCGGAATGATGACAGCGATTCTTGGGCGAAATCGCCCCTCCGCATCGCCCTCTTGGGTTTGCGTGGCGTTCTGATCGCGCAAGCGGCTTATCTGGTCCAGCATGAAGTTATCCATTAACCATGAGGCTGATGTTGCGGAATTTCGCCCATGCGAAATTGTTGTCGCCGGGGTTCTTCATCCGCGTTGCGAAATAGATGTTCTGCCAGACGCCGATCTGCTCGTTGATGAAGGTGCTGACGCGCCCGGGCTCCTTCGGGCTGACATTGATCCAACCGGAGAATCCTTCGCCGATCGCGGCTTCGCGATCTTCCGCGAAGAGTTCACGGGCGCTTTCGAGACTGGCGGCGATGACCATCGCGAATTCGACATCCTGCGATTCTTCGTTGTCGACGACCGCATCGGATGAAATGCGCAGGATCTTGGGCGGGCAGGCGCCCGGAATCTGGCCGATCGTCACGCCGATTGACGGCGGATGGCAGCCCACGGCCTTCTCGTCGGGCAGCGGCAATATGGCCGCGAATTCGAACGAGATTTCATCCGTATTGGCGAGTGTCGCGAGGTCGAGAATGCTTGGCTGGACCGGAAATTCACGGAAACCACCCTCGCGCACCTTGTCCGACTGCGCCGGAAGATAGTTCGCCCAGTTCGGCAGGACGACGCCGGGCATGCCGCACCAGACCTGCAGCGCAATGCTGTTCTTCAGGATCGGCACGTCATTGCCGGCATCCCTTACCTGGAACATTTCAAGCGGCTGCAAACCGCCCAGCGACAGGATAGGCAGTTCGTCATCCGCACCCTCGATCTGGATGCGCAGGCTGAGCGTGCGCCGCAGGCCGGCAAGCGTGCGCGTCAGGCCGAGATAGTTCCAGCCCTGCTTCAGCTTGGAGACGGGGATGGACCAGCTCTCCACCATGCTCATGTCTTCAAGCGTCACAAGCTCGGCGATCAGGGTCGCCTCGTCACGGCTTGGAACCCGGTCGAAATGGATGGCGATGGCGCTGACGCCCGAACTGGCGACCGGCAGGATCTGAGAAACGCCCTCGTAGGAGGCGTCGGCCAGGACGTTGGTGCGCGAGGAACTGCGCACCGGATCGTTGGAAAAGGCCAGCTCGAAGGGCTGCATGCCCTTGCGATCGACGAAGCTTTCGACCGCCGCAAAGCGGTTCTGCAGATTGTCGTTGAGCGTCCTCAGGGAGAGGAGCTCGCGATTGGACTTGGCGATGCGCCGGGCATCGGCGACGAGCATCGAGGCAAGCTTGCGGATGAGCAGTCCGGCAGTTTCGATTTCGCTGCCCTGGCGCCATTCGAGGATGAGCGGCTCATCGACGATCCCACGGCTTTGCAGCCAGTCGAGCAGGCGCTGTTCGCGTCCGCGATGGCTTGGATTGATCAAGACCGCGAGGATACAGAGCGGC
Source organism: Phyllobacterium sp. 0TCS1.6A (assembly GCF_026420825.1). Lineage (NCBI taxonomy): Bacteria > Pseudomonadati > Pseudomonadota > Alphaproteobacteria > Hyphomicrobiales > Phyllobacteriaceae > Phyllobacterium > Phyllobacterium sp. 0TCS1.6A. Next base: position 80,022 of record NZ_JAPMAB010000014.1, on the reverse strand, counting down.
GCTTCGAAAGCCTCCGTCTTGCTGCCCCGGCCGTCCGAGAGGACAGCACATTCATCCTTGACGCCCTCAAAACCAAAAACCGTGACGGCATTGGAGAGGCCCGACGGCAGATCGTCGTGCTCGATGCCGATCCGCAAGAGGATCGGCTCCTTGAGCAGGTCAATATTCTTGGAAGATTTCGTAGCTGGCGCGAGCTTGTACGAAGTCTGTAGCGTCATATCCTGGACCCTTGATCGAATGCTAAGGTATTAATGGGGTTCTATGCATCTAAAATGGCAACTTCATGAAATTTGTCACATATTTCTATTGCAGCGCAACAATAAAATTATTTCCTCGCTTTCTCATTAGACTAATAGGAATGTAGATACATTATGGGTTCAACTTGGGAATATTATACGCGTAAAATACTTTTATATTTGAAGTATTTTACGCACGCCAGAAACTGGCCGATGATCGATCACCGGCCAAATCCGGGCTTCCCCTATCCAGCTGAAACTCCTGGTTAAACCGCCTCAAGCTGCGCTTCTTTCTCGCGCACGGTCTGCAACTGGCGCTCCCATGCGAGCGCATCGCCGACGATCAGATCGAGGTCGGCGCGCCGCGGCACGAAGCCGAATTCATTGCGGACACGTTCGTTTCCGGCAACGAGAACAGCAGGATCGCCGGCGCGCCGCGGTGCGAGCTTCACGGTGAAATCCGTCCCCGATACCCGTTTCACGGCATCGATGATCTCAAGAACGGAATATCCGTAGCCATAGCCGCAATTGGCGGCCGTGCTCGTGCCGCCGGCTTCGAGATAACGCAGCGCGCACAGATGCGCCTCGGCCAGGTCGCTCACATGAATATAGTCGCGGATGCAGGTGCCGTCGGCCGTCGGATAATCGGTGCCGTAGACTTCCATATGCGGTCTTTCACCCGTTGCCGCCTGGCTGGCGATCTTGATGAGGTGCGTCGCGCGCGGGAAAGACTGGCCGGATCGCAGCTGCGGATCGGCGCCCGCGACGTTGAAATACCGCAGTGCAACATAATTGAACTCCGGATGGGCGACGGCGGCATCCCGCAGCATCCATTCCGTCATCAGTTTCGATGTGCCATAGGGGGAAATCGGCTGATGCGGCATGTCCTCGGTGATGGGCGTGCGTTCCGGTTCGCCATAGACCGCGGCAGTGGACGAGAAGATGAAATTGCGAATGCCATTGGCGATCGCGGTTTCGATCAGGCCACGCGACTGGACGGTGTTGTTGCGGTAGTAGAACAGCGGATCGCGGACCGAATCCGGAACGACGATCGAACCGGCGAAGTGGAGAATGGCCGTGATGCCATGCTCGCGGATGATCCCGGCGACCAGCGCCTCGTCGCCGACATCGCCCTTGATGAACGGCACGCCTTCCGGCACCAGCCATTCGAAGCCACAGCTCAGATCATCGAGCACCACGACGGGGCGGCCGGCGTCCTTCAACGCCAGCACCATGTGACTGCCTATGTACCCTGCACCACCTGTAACGAGAACGGTCATTGATCACTCCTGGGATAGCGATTGTTGTCAGATATGATTGTTTGCCAATTGCGGAATTCGATTTAGACAGGCTCAGGCAACCTGCCGAACGGCGGCGCCGTTGCTGCCGGTCTCCTTCATCTTGTGATCGACATTGTTTTCCGTGAGGAACGCGTACATTTCGCCATAGGTCTTGTGCCAGGCGCGATTGTAGCGGTCGAAAAGCGACTGGTCCCAATAGTCTTCCAGCCGGAAGGTACCGCCGCTGAAGACGTCGAAACGCGGTATCTGATAGGTCTCGGCAAATTCCGTCGTCCGGCTGTCATAGGTGAAGTAGATCGACGGAACGCCGTTCGCCAACGCCATCAGATTGCCATGGAGACGGTAGCCGAGGACAAGATCCTGCTTGCGGGCAAGCTCTTCATAATCGGCCACCACATCGGAATAGAACAGGCGGGACCGGTAGAGCGCTTCGATCTCGTCGTCGAAATACCAGTCGGCGGCCCATTGATTGGCTTTCAGCGCCGCAATGGCCTCCTCCTTCTGCTCCGGAGTGCCGAAGACGATCTTCTTTTCCTCGACTTCGCCCTGAGCCATCAGGGTTGCGTCGAAATATTGCGCCATCCGTTTCACCAGATCGCGGTGGAACGTCAGATAGCGCTGGATATTGCGCGCATAGGTGGGGGAAACCTCGCGGCGGATGGTTACGCCGACGTTTCGAACCTGGTCGAAGGAGGGCAGGTTCACCTTGAGGTCGGGATCGTTGCGCCGGAATGCCGTCGGGCAGCCGACGATGCGGACATTGTCGATGCCGATATCCTTGAGAACCTGCGCCGAATAGGCGCCCCTGACGCCGATCGAGGCGGTCGAATCGGCTATGATCCGCAGAAGCGTCTTCAGGTCTTCGGGCAACTGGAGTTCGCCTTCCACCGGGGCCTGCGCGCCGATGCCCCAGGCTATGACCGGCAGTTTCAGGCGCTTCAGCACGTCGATGGCGTGCGGCCAGCCCATGTGCTGATGGATATAGTTCGACCCGCGCAGGACGACATAGTCGAATTCGTCGCGCAGGCGGTCGATCCGGTCGAAATCGGGCTCGCCGAGCGGCAGTTCGCCCAGGTGTTCGAAGTTCATGAGCTTCAGGGAGGAATCGAAGACGAAAGCGTCGCCGATATTATGGTAATGATCGATATGACGCTGGATATCGCTGTACTGATACCATCGGACGCTGTCATGGTCGTAGATCTCTCCGGATGGGCTCATTACGAGGACGCGCGCCATTGATTATCCCTTCTGACGGTTGTTCAGCTTGCTTGCGACAGCTGGGCGTCTGCACCGGCGCCGGAGGCAACCTGCCGCTTGCTGTCGAGAACGCCGGCATAGAGCGCCATGTGATCGCCGGCACAGTCGAGATGATTTCCCGGCTGCCGGATGCTTTGATGCAGTTCGTCCCATAGGGACGGGTCGCGAAGCACCTCGGTGAACCGATCGGCGAGGTCTTCCGCGCTGCCCGCCCGGAAATGCAGCCCATCCTGGCCATCCCTGACCTTCTCGGCCATTCCGCCGATATTGGAGCATATGATCGGACGGCGATGATGCAGCCCTTCCTGGATGACGATCGGGGAATTCTCCCACCAGATGGACGGCATCACGACCCAATCCACCGATTGCATCAGACGCGGTATTTCGCCATTCTGGTAGGCGCCGTGGAAGCGGACGCGCGAACCGGCCTCGGCGATCAGTTTTTCTATCCGCTCGCGAAATTCGGCGGGCTGCTTCTCGAGATTGCCGCCGAAGATCATCAGCCTTGTATCCTCGCCCCAGACGTCTTCGGGAACCCGCGAGACGGCATCGATAAGCACATCGACGCCCTTGAACGGGGTGACCTGGCCGAAAAAGGCGAACCGGTTGCGGCGCGGGGTGGGGCCGGTCAGCTCGCGCGGCGGGGCGACGGGCTGTATCGCCAGGCCGTTCTCGATGACATGCAGCCTGTCGGCGCCGATACCCCACTCCATGTAGCGGCGGGCGAGAAATTCGCTCGGCGCCACGAAAGCATCGGCGAGCTCGAGCATGTTGCGTATGAACCGCTCCCGTTTCAGGAAGCGCGCGGGCGGTATTTCCGGGTAACAGGCATGGCAATCTATGGGAGATGCTTCATTGCACAGCTTGCCGGTGCCTCGCTTCACCATCTGGCCGTCATTGTTGCAGATCGCCAGATATTCATGGAAGGTCAGCACGATGGCGCTGTCGGGCAGCGCCTCCCTTATCGCGTAGAGCGTTTCCACGCCAAGGCCGAGCAGATGGTGGAAGTGAACCACCTGCGGGTTGAAATCCCGGACGAAGCGCAGCAGGTCCCGGCGGATCTCGTCCGTATTGGTGTTGGACATGTAGAAATGGTCATACTGATCCGCGTGGAAGAGAATCTCGTCGCTGCTGCGGCGCAGGCTCATCAATGCCGTCGTGCCATGCCTCGGCACCGGATGGGCGGCGCGGGCGAGATAGACGGATTGCACGTCCGGCAGCGTGTTCAGCCCCTTGTGCAGATTATAGGAGGCAATTTCGCCGCCGCCGAGGGACACGCTCGGATGGGCATGGGAAACCACGAGGACCCGCAATGTTTCGCTCATCATGCCGCTCCTTTTGGCGCCGATTTCGAACGGGCCGGTCCGGAACCCCAGCGCGCATCGAAAATCTGGCGGTCGATGCCTTCGATCAGGGCTATCGTCGTCGGCTTGTCCGTGGCCGATATATCGTCCGAGCCGAGCATCTGCGCCGATGGCAGCCAGTAGGACTTCAGACCCGCCTTCTTGAGTTTCATGCCGAGATCGAGGCCCTTCTCGTGCGTTCCGAGATAGCCGCGCGTGAAACCATTGACCGAAAACAGGGCCTCCCGCGGCATCACGCAGCACTCGAATGTCGCGGCCGCAACCTCCATCGTTCCCATGCGGGCGACGGCATCGATGGGATATCCGGCATAGCGGCTGACGAGCGCGCGGTCGGATTGCTCGCTTGCAAGCCATGTCCCCGCCCAGCGGATGGAATCGTCTTCATAGGCAAGGGTCGGCGAAAGGACGCAATTGCCGCGTTGCTCATAGGCTGCCAGCAGCTTGCTCAGCCAGCCCGGGCCGCGCGGCAGAAGCGATGCGGCCAGAAAGACCACGGTCTCGGTCGATACGGCGCGGCTCCCGACTTCCAGCGCATCGTAGAGATCTTCGGAGCCACTGGCCGAAACCAGACGCACCCGAAGCTTGTAGAACTCAGCCAGCCGGCGCACCTGCACGCCTATGCGGTCGGCGATATCCGTCGCCGCAGCAATGACGATCGGCGCCTGGCGCGTCTCCGGATCGAGCGCCAGGAGGGCGAGCAGCGGGCCGATTTCCTCGACGCGCTCATCGACGCCGATAATGATGGCCGGACCCTCGGCATCTTCGAAGCTGCCGAAATCCACGACGCCGAATATGTCCGGCGCCGGCCGCTTGACGCCGCTCAGGAGCGGCACGAGCTGTTGCTCGACGATGTGCCGCAGGGCCCAGGCCTCCGGATCGATTGCCCTGATCTGCCTGACCACAGCCTCGCGCGAAGTCACGCGCGTCGGGGTGAGAGGCAGGAATGCGCGCCGCTCGCCGCTGAAGCCGAATTCGAGATAGAAGGGCGCCGTGCTGTCGCCATCGAGTTCCGGTGCGAAGACGACATAGCCATGGGCGTGCTTGTTGGGGTCGAGGCCGGCGTGGAAAGGCGCGCGATTGTCGTATTCGGCCGTCACATCGGGCCGGTCGACGCGCGTCCAGCCCCGGTCGATCTGGCATTCGCCGCGGTGACGGCGCAGCTTCACGCTTTGCACATGATTGTCGGGATCGAGCAGCCAGCCGCAGATGAGCAGGCCGCTGCCATCGATGCGATAGACGCTGTCGATGCCGGCGCGGACCGGAATTGGCAGCGCCGATACGGTTTCCGTACCGTCGAAGCGGTTGGCGGCGGAGCGCATCCGCAGCAATATGTCGGCCGAACCGCGAACACGCGGCAATATCGCCCGCACATGGGTCGGCGTTTCCCGCGCTCCGACGACAAGCCGGCGGTCGTAGACCTCGGTGAACCGCCAGCCGCGGCGGCCGCGGAACAGAAGGCGGTCGATATCCGCAGGCTCGATCGGTTCCGGAGAAAGCAGCAGGCCGGCGAAACCGGAGGAATTCTCATCAAGGTCGGGCCGCGCGAAAACGGAAATGGCGCTTTCCGCGAGCGAGGAGACCCGGCCGCTGATGACGACCCGCGTGACAGACGCGGTCAGGTCCTGGGCCCAGCCCTGCACGAAGATCTCGCCTTCGTCGCTTCCGCCGATCAGTTCCACGCAGCCGTCGGAACGGGCGCCGGCCTGCAACAAGGTCGTGATCGCGGCGAGCTTGCGCCGGCCGATCGGCCCCGAGATCAGCGCTTCGACCAGCCCGTCGATGACGGCCGGCAGATTGGGACCGGCAAGATCGGTGACCATGGAAATGAGATCGCCGGTGGATGCGGCGCGGCTGACGAAGGTATAGCGCGTCACCTTCGTCTTGTGCTGGAACATGATCGTCTTGAACGGTGCGCGCCGCAGCATTCCGGTGGGCACCACCGCCACGAAACCATGGGTGCCGCGCGGTGACGCATCCTTCAGCGGCCAGCAGACAAGCGTGACCTTGAGGTTGAGCGCGGGATCGCCATTGAGGAATATCGAGACCTGATCGGCGTTCAGGCTGCCGATCCCCATGACGAGCACGAGCGTATCGTCGACCGGGCTGCCGACGACCATTTCGCCGTCCATCAGCAGCGAGTGACGCTCCGGCTGGCGGCTGCTCGTCCTCGCTATCGGCAATACGTTCCTGTCGTCACCATGCATCGGCTCGTTCCGCTGCCAGTTCTTAAAGGATCGACACGGCGGCTATGGCGCCCGCGGCGAAACCGACCAGGACGAACAGAAGCAGGATCAGCGGCTTGACGTCACCGCCCGAGCGCTTCTGCAGCGACTCGATCCGCTTTTCCATGCCGCCGACGACACTGTCCATCCGCATCAGATGCACGTCGAGTTCCGTCAGGCGCTGGCTGACCTCGCCGCGCATGGCTTCGACCGCGCTGCGGACGTCGCCGCCCTCGCTTGCGGCCTCGCCGCTGGCGCCATCAAGCACAGGGGTGGGGCGCTGCAAGGCGCGCTGGCTCACCTGCAATTGTCGCTGGGCGGCCATGAGCATGTCGAGCTTGTCGAGAATGCGGGTCATCGGCGCCGCGATGAGCGCTTCCGCCGCTTGTTCCGCCGGCTTCGGGACACGGAGCGATTGCTCGACGCCCGCCTCGTTGATGGCGATGACGACGAGTTCCGCAGCGCGGATGGCGGCGAATTGCGGCAGCATGACCTCGAAGGCGTGCGAGCCATCGCCGATGCCGCTGCGCTTCAGGTCCGGCCGGTCCCGGTCGGCGACCGCCTCGGCGATCGGCTTTCCGTCGAGAAGGACGCGAATGGTGATGCGCTTTGTCGGTGTCGCCGGATCGAAGGCCCAGCCGAACAGGCGGCCGTCATCGATCGCATCGACCCTTCCCTTCATCGGCTCCGCCGCCTTGGGCGGTGCTGGAGTATTGTTCTGCACGGGCGGCGCTGTCCTTGGTTGAGGCGCGGCCTGCGGCGGTACTTGTGTCACAACAGTCATGACTGTTCCTTTCAGGCGGCTTCGACACGATCGGGGCGCAATGTCTCGATGAGAGCCATGTATTTTGCCGCGGTCGTTTCAATTGTGTCCGGAGCGCGGGCCGATCCAGCCAGGCGTTGCCGGAATTCCGGATCGGAGGCGATCCGGCGCATTGCCGAGGCCAGGGCGACAGGATCATTGGGCGGAACCGTAAGCCCGTTCACTCCATGCTCGATCATCTCCGCCATGCCGCCAATATTGCTGGTTATGACGGGACAATTCTGCCCCTGCGCTTCCTGGATGACGAGGGGCGCGTTTTCCCACCAGATGGAGGGCATCACTGCACAATCCACGGAAGCGACGAGCCCCGCTATATCGTCGCGGCGATAGCTGCCGCGGCGCTGCACGGTGGGCGAGGTTTCCGCGAAAAGGCGATCGATCTCCGCCACGAATTCCTCGCTCTGGAAGGGAGCGGCACCGTGGATTCGCAATTCGAAATCCAGGCCTTCTGCGATCAGCAATTTCGCTGCTTCGAGCAGGACCGTCGTGCCTTTCCATGGATTGAGATTGCCGAAATAGCCGAATACCGGCTTCCCGGCGCCGAATTCTTCATTTCGCACGGCGGCGGGTCGCTGTGGCTGGCCATTGGGAATGACGCTGACCAGATGTTCCGGCAGGCCCCAATCGACATAGCGCTGCTTCAGGAATTCGCTCGGCGAGACGAAACCGTCGACGGTGCTCATCAGCGATTTGAGATGACGCTCGCGCAGGACGAACTTGTCCAGCGGGATATCCTTGAAGCAGGCATGGCACCTGTCCGGCGTCGCGCCATGGCACAACTCTCGGTTGGAGGTACGAACCATCAGCCCGTCATGATGGCAGATCGGATAATAATCATGCAGCGTCATGACGATGCGGCAGTCGGGCAGAACGCGGCGCACTATATGCGGAAACTCCGCTCCGAGAAGCAGGAGGTGATGGAGATGGACGATGTCGGGACGGAAATCGTTGAGCAGTTCCACGATGTCCGGAACGATGCCGTAGAGATCGACCTGGCTCATGAAGAAACGGTCGAAATGCCCTGACCACAGCAGTATTTCATCGCCCTTGGTGCCGATGCTCTGGAAACTCGTGCCCGGGCGCTCCTCGCGGTGGATCTTGTTGGTCGCGCCGAGAAACAGCGCCTCATGACCATCGCGCTGATAGGCGCGGAACAGGTCATGGGCGAATATCTCCGTCCCGCCCGGGTGAAGGGAGGGATGATTATGCGCAGCGACCAGGACGCGGGATTTCATCGCGCTGCCCCATCATATTCGGCGATGAAGAGGTCCTGGTAGTGGTCGGACGGGGTGCCGCGCCAATGGCCGAAGGACTTCGTCGTCGTCACCAGCCCGGCGCCTGTCAGCGCCCGGTCGATGAAGCCATCATCGAAGCCGACGGCTGCCAGCGGCGGCAATTCCGGCACGAACCAGCAGGGGCCATCGTCGTAACGTTCGAAGGCAAGGCGCGGATCGCGCTTCTGGGAGGCGTTTTCCCGCGCCACCTTGTCAACGATAAAGGCGGTCATGAACAGGCGACCGCCAGGAGCAAGCAGCCTTTCGATCTCGCGCAGATAGGCGATCACTTCCTCGTCGGGCAGATGCGTGACCACCGAAGTCATGATGATGAAATCGAACTGTCGCGGCTCGAACGGCAGGGAGAGCTCGAGTCCGTTGACCTTGCCCTTCGGATTATAGAGGTTGTGGGCAATGTCGACATGGGTGAAGTCGAAATTGCTGTACCTGGCGCTGATATTCTTCTTGCACCATTCGATGCCGCCGGTGACGGGATCGACGCCGCAATAGCTGCCATTGTTGAAATCGAGATACTGGGTCAGGGGCACGGCCATGCGGCCGATGCCGCAGCCGATGTCGAGGACGCGGTTCGTCTTCCGCAGGCCGCCCTTGCGGATGAAATGGCCGAGGAATTCCACGCCGACCGCCTGGAAGCTGCCATCGCCCACGAATATGTTCTCCGGCTCCGGAGCCGGGAGAAAACGGTTCTTGAGGACGGATTCCATCAGCCATTCGACGTGATCATTGTCGAAGAGGTTCACTTGTTCGCTGGGTGCTTTCTTGAGTGCGATGACCTCGGTCAAGCGGCGCTCCTTTCGGATTTCTTGCTAACGAATGGCGCGACCGTGTCTTCCACGGCCTCATCGCGGTAACTCGCCATCAGATCGATGATATCGTCGTTCCAGCGCTGGGTATGGAGCCAGGAATTGTACTGGCTGGCCAGACCACGCATGTAATCCGAACTGCGGCGTATCGAGCGGCGTTCGAAATGATACAATTCCACGCCGGGCTCATAGGCAATCTGAAAGCCGATCTGGCGGATTTTAAGGCAGAGATCGCTGTCTTCGTAGTCGCCGATCACGTAATCATCGGTAAAACCGCCGACGAGGTCGTAGATGTCCTTGCGCGTAACGAGGCATGCGCCCGTCACGGCCGGGACATTGCGAGCGATCTGCGCCGGGGCGTAATTGCCCGGCATGCCCTTGTAGAAATGATGGTTCAGCCAGACGCCGCGGCGATCCCTGGCGAAATAGAGCCCGGCATGCTGGAGCGAGCCGTCCTCGAAAAGCAGCTTCGGGCCGACGGCGCCGAGCTTCTTCTGCTTGAACAGCGGATTGATCAATTCATCCAGCCATCCCGCCTTGCAGGGCACCACGTCCGAATTGAGCATTACCAGTATTGTGCCGGTCGCCTGGCTGGCGCCGGCATTGCATGCCCTTGCATAGCCGCCATTGCGGTTCATGACGACGAGCTTCATCGGCAGATCATGCAGTATATGAAGCCCGCCCAGCATATGTTCCGTATCGTCCTGGATTTCGGGTGAATCGAGCACGAAGATGATCTCGGCATTGGCGACGAGCCATGGGTCCGTGGCCATCGCCGATAGCTGGAAGCGCAGGAAGTCGAGGTTCCGGTAAAGCGGGATGACGATCGACACCAGCGCATTGGGCAAGGGCTCGCCGAATTCCTTGACCTCCGCGATCCTGGTCGCCTTGCCGAGCTTCGCTTCGACCTCACGCAGGGCAGGGGCGAGAATGTTGCGGAAGACCTCGTCCTTCGCGTGCTGCGGCGGGACCGAACGCAGAATGCGCATGCGCTGGGCCGATGGCTCGAAGGGTTGGAACTGGGGCGTCAGCGGTGCAGTCGCGCCCGAAAGAAGCCGCATCTGGAACCGCGGCTGAAGCAGCGGTCCGAGATTCTTGATCTGGGGGAGCCAGGCGGCAAAGCCCGTCACGTCCGCGCCGGGACCTTCCGCCTTCTTGTCGGTCTTGCCGGGGAATTGGTAGAAATGCGGCTCCAGCGGGATGGCTGCGCCTGCCTCGGTCAGATATTCGATACCCGCGAACATGCCGACCGGATCATTGGTCCAGCCGCCGACGAGCAATCCGCCGTCCAGCGCCAGCGCCAGGTCGATCTCCGCCGCCGGCTGGGTAGCGCTCCTGGCAATCTGCCGCACCGGCATTGGCGTGCGCATTTGCAGGTCGATGGCCGTCGCAGCGCCGACTGGCTGGATCTTCGCCAGGTGATGCACCAGAAAATCGCGCAGTCGTGGCTCGTTCTGGCGCTTCGTCCACCATTTCTGGAAGCTGGAGGGGGCCGGATCTTCAGCGAGCCTGCGGACGGCTATGCCGTTCTTGCCCGATATCGCGAAACGGTAGGATGCCGGCAGGGTCTTGGCGGATTCGATGAGAAAGTGCAGCGATCGCGCGCCTTTCTTCTCCTCCGGCCCGATGACCATCTTCATCGGCAGCGATATGACCGATTGACTGCCTATTCCGTAGATCGCGTTCACCTTGCCGAACTCGGCATCGATACTCGTTTCGAGCAGGTGATTATTGTCCAGCGGCTGGCCGCAATTGCGCATCTCGCGAGGCTCGGGGGCGAGCGACGCCATGATTTCCCGGACGATGCCCGCAAAGACGGGATCCTGCGACAGCCTGAAGGCGCTGCACCAGGTGCTGAGAACATTGTTGAGAAGCTTGATGTGTCCGGCCGGGCCGATATTGTTCAAGGCATGGTCGATATCGAGCGGGCCGAGCTCTTCGGCCGGATAGAGCGTCACCTGCTCGCTCGGGCCGGATGCAGCGGCCGAAAGGCGGAGCGTTACCGGCTCGTCCTTCGTGCGCATCGCCCAATATATGCGTTGCCCGCCGGTTTCCAGAGGTACGGAAAGGCTGACGAGGGGCACAAGCGGTGCGGAGGATTCGAGCGAGGATTTTGCCAGAACCTTGCTCTTGCTCGGAATGTCCCAGATCAAAATTGCAACATCGGCGCACAGTCTGGAGATCAGGACGCCTTCAATATGCTCTGCAATATCCGTTGAATGGTTCAGGTCCAACAAATTGTCCCTTCGCTCCAACCAAAATATGAAAGAAAAGGGCGTGCTGGCCCCAAAGCCAGCACGCCCCGTCCATTATCAATGAACGACGAAGTAGTCGCTTGGGTTAGCAAGCACGTCGTCGGCATTCACGTTCACGAGAGTGACGGAATCGCCATTGCCGAGATCGACAACAACGTCGCCACCAACCTGCGTGACATGCGAGGCGACGTCGTCGGCCGACTGGATGTCGGAACCGTTGATGCCGCTCGAGATCTGGAGGTGATCCTGGCCGGGAGTGAAGTCCAGAACCACGTCATTGCCGCCACCGCCGCTGAAGACGAAGACGTCGTTGCCTGCACCGCCGATGAGCGTGTCATCGCCGGCACCACCGGAAAGGATGTCGTTTCCAGCGCCGCCGGAAAGGATGTCGTTGCCCTGGTCGCCGTACAGGATGTCATTGCCTGCGCCGCCGAGAAGAACATCGTCACCACGACCGCCGAAGAGGACATCGCTGCCTTCGTTGCCGGTCAGTACGTCGTCTCCATTGTCTCCGAAGAGGATGTCATTGCCGGTGCCACCGAAAATGGAATCATTTCCGTTGCCGCCAAACAGCAGGTCGTCCCCTTCATCGCCGAATACCGTGTCACTTCCGTTCCCGCCGAAAACGACATCATCACCACCACTGGCATGGATGAAATCGTCAAAACGGGAGCCAAACAAAACGTCGTCGTAGGCGCCGCCTTCTAGAGTGGCCATCTGCTTCTCCTTTGTTGTCCTGCATTGATATTACACATAGCCGGAAATGTTCCGGCGACGATGCTCTGACGATTGTGCGCTGCACCAAATCGAAATGCAACCTAGATTAGGAATATAAATATGGCAATCCATAGTAACAATTTATTACATTAATGTATTGCGACAAGTTTATGAAATACATATAATTGTTGATTAAATCGAATATAGATAAGTTATACATCATTATTGGCCACAATTTATTTTGAATTTTGAATTAACGTTGAAAGTGCCTGCTATTACAGGCACTAACGCTAATCTTCTCTGAAGGCTCGGTTGAAGCTGTCGGAGATCGGCGAGATGATGTAATCGATCGCGCGGCGCTCCTTATGGACGATCAGCACTTCGGCCGGCATGCCGGGGTAGAGCTTGATCTCGGAATTTCCGGCCAGGGAGGACGGCGAAATCTCGGCCCTTGCCACAAAGTAGGCGGTATCGTTCTTCTCATCGACCAATTGATCGGCGGCCACAAACGTCACCTTGCCGTCGAGCGGCGCCATGGAGCGCTGATTATAGGCGGTGAGCTTGACCTGGACCGGTGAATTGACCGCGACGCCGTCAATATCGCGCGGGCTGATCTTCATCTCGACGACCATGGGCTCGTTCTCCGGAACGATGTCCATTATCGGCTCGCCTGCCGCGACGACGCCCCCGGGCGTCCGCAGGCGGATATTGTCGACGATCCCGGCCTGGGGAGACCTGATCTCGACGCGCCGCATGACGTCCTCGGCCGCGATGATACGATCCTCGGTATCGGCAAGGTCGTTCTGGCTCGAGGTTATCTCGCCGGCGATTTCCGACTGGATGTCGCTTTCGATGCCGGCAAGCGCGAATTCCGCTCCAGCCTTGGCCTGTTCGGCCTTGGCCTTGTCGCCTGCATATTCGCCGCGGTCGCCGGCAAGCGCGCTGAGCCGCGTCTCGATCTCCGTCAGCTTGGATTTCTCGGCGTAACCCTTCTTGACCAGCCCGGCGATCGCCTGTCTCTGCTCGTTGATCAGCGCGATCTGCCGATCCGTGGCTTCGATCTGGGCCGCGGATGCCTTGGCCTGTTCCGTATATTGCTCGATCGTCTTCTGCTGGACGTCAATCTTGCTCATCTTCTGCGAATAGCGCTTCTGGAAGAAGATGCGCTCCGCCTTCATCGCATCCTCGGCGACGACATTGGCCTTGGCGACGAAATCGGCGGGGAAGGTGATCTCCCTTTCGCCCCGCTGCTCGGCCCGCAGGCGCGTCAGCTTGGCGATAAGGCCGATGCGGCGGCTCTGCAGGGATTGGAGTTCGGACCGTGCCCGCGTATTGTCGAGCTTCACGAGCGGCTGGCCGACCGTGACGACATCGCCCTCCTGGACGAGAAGCCGGTCGAGGATTCCGCCTTCGAAGTGGCTGATCGTCTTGCGCTTGGAATCGACGATGACGGTGCCAAGCGCAACGGCGGCACTGCCGAGTTCGGCCGAATAGGCCCAGCCGAAAAAGCCGCCAAAGGCTATGCCGACTGTCGTCACACCGGCGATGATCAGCTTGCGCAGCGGCGAACGCTGGTCCTCCTGCTCGAGATCGAGCACCCATTCGGGCTTCACGGAGCCGAATTTGGTCGGAAGATTGCCGGCATCGGTAGTTGCGGAGCGCGGCGTCAGGAGGTTGCCGATCCGCTTGGGAAGATTTGTCTTGCTCATGATCCTGTCGCCCCCATCTTGGGTCCGGTCGGGGTTATCGAGGCCACGACATCCGTCCGCGGGCCGAATTGGGTGATCCGGCCGTCTTCGAGGACGAGCAGTTTATCCGCGACCTGCATGATCGTGGGCCGGTGCGCGATCATGATGACGATCGCCCCGTCATCCCTTGCATGTTCGATGGCCCGCATGAGCGCGCGCTCTCCTACCGCATCGAGATTGGCATTGGGCTCGTCGAGCACGATCAGGCGCGGCCGGTTATAGAGGCAGCGCGCGAGGCCGATGCGCTGTCTCTGGCCGCCGGATAGCGTCAGCTTGCCGTCGCCGACCGGCGTGTCGTAGCCGAGCGGCAGCCGGCCGATCATCTCGTGGACGTCGGCGAGGCGGGCGGCTTCGAGCACCCGGTGCGGATCGCTATCGCCCATGCGCGCGATGTTGTCCTTGATGGTGCCTTCCAGCAGTGCGACAGATTGCGGCAGATAGCCGGCGATCTCGCCGAAGGACCCGCGCTCCCAGAGATAGACATTGTTGCCATCGAGGAACACGCCCCCCGAAGTGGGCTTCACGATGCCGATCATCAGGCGCGCCAGCGTGGATTTACCAGCGGCGGAAGGCCCGACGATGCCAAGGACTTCACCCGGGGAGAGCGCAAAGGAAATGCCCTTGATGATCGGCATTTCCACACCGGGGGCCGCATAGACCAGGCGATCGACGATCAGGTCGCCATGCGGGCGCGGCGTCGGCATCGTCTGCCGAACAGCCAGGTTCTGCGCCAGCAGCGCCTGGATTCGCTGCCAGTTGCCAATGGCGTTCACCCATTGCCGCCAGGTTTCCACGACCTGGTCGAACGGCATGAGCAGGCGGCCGACGATGATGCTGGTCGCGATCATCGCACCCGGAGAAATCTCCTGCTCCATCGCCAGGAGCGTACCGGCGCCGAGCGTTGCGATCTGGATCATGAATCGCAGCGTGCGTACGATCGTCGACATGGCGCGGCTGCGGCCGCCGCCAAGGTCCAGCATGTCCAGCGCGTTCATCTGCAGCCCCCGCCAGCGTCGAGCCAGGGCCGGCAGCATGCCCATGGCCTCGATCGCTTCGGAATGGCGCAATGTGGCGCTGATCTTCGAAATCGCCTCGATATTCGCCTGATTGGCTTCCTTCAGCAGGCCGCGCGTCAGCAAATCGGTGATGACGCCGCAGCAGACGAGGATGATGACCGCGACGACGCCGATGATGCCGAGCGTCGGGTGCAGGAGGAAGAGCACGCCGAGAAAGATTGGCGACCACGCGGCATCGAGCGGCGCGCTGACGGCGGAAGAGGTGAGGAAACTGCGCAATTCGGTGAGGTCGCGCAGCGATTGCGTGGCTTTCGGCAGGCCCTGATCGACCGAGGCCTGCACCGCAGCCGTCAAAACCGGCAGATTGAGCCGGCGAACCAGCGCGCTTCCCATCGCCTGAAACGACAGCGCCCGGATGAACTCCAGGATGCCGTAGACGATCAGGGCTCCGATGGCCAGGACCGTCAACATCAACAACGTGTCCGTGCTGCGGCTGTTCAAAACACGGTCATGAACCTGGAGCATATAGAGGGGAACCGTGAGTTGCAGCAAGTTGATGCAAGCGCTCAATAAAACCGCATAGAGGAGGCCAGCGAGGAAGACCCTGCGAGCTCGATAAATCAGCGCCTGTGGGGTCGGCACAGCGGGCCCCGCGGGAAATTTTCCAGCGGGGCTCTTGCCATTCTCACTAATTTGACGAGTATCAGTCATGTATATTCTGCCTTGGAAATGACACAGCCGCGGGTTAGCCCGTACGACCTTGGTCTATGGCTGTAGACTAATAAAGTAATACTGCGCAGAATGTGACAGAAAAAAGTTCTTTCGGTGGGGAAATAAACGAAGGAGAAATGAAAACATACTCGTAACTTACTTCAATTTTTGAAGTAAACTGGATGATGGAGAACGAGATGATACAGAAACTTCTACACGAAGGAGTGGAAGTCGAAACATCTATTGACGGCTATGATGCCGTCGATTTCCCAGAAATAACTGCAGAAAAACAGGGACATAAACCGCCGGTTCATACTGTCGTCGTGACGCATTTTGAACTTGCGAGGATGATTGAGAGGGTTAATCGTCGATTCTCCAGCCTGCTCAGGACGGAGATGACGAAGCTCGGAGTCGAAGATGTGGGACCGGCTCAGGCAATGGTGCTTCTGGCGATCGGCGATGTCGAATTGTCGGTCGGGGAACTTTTGGATCGCGGACATTATATCGGATCCAACATTTCCTACTACCTGAAGCAGCTGGCCGATGGCGGTTACATCGACCGGGTCGCATCGCAACGGGACAAGAGGTCGGCGCGTATCAGGCTGACCGAAAAAGGCGAGCGGCTCTGCGCCAATCTCCGCGATGCGGGTGGTGCCTATAATCGTGTATTGGCCAGGGATGATGACGATCTGCGTAACCTCGAAATTGCATTCCAGACGCTACACAGGCTCGAACTGGTGTGGGGCAATGCCGCACGCTACGGCATCTGATCCTTTGCCGAACTGCCAAACCCTGCCCGGACAGGCCTGAATCATGCATGTGGCATTTGTACACAGACGTGGTTTTGGTCAATTTTCTGCCCTGGCTGAACATCTTGCCTCCAGCGGGCACAATGTCAGCCTCATTTGCGAGACCGTGGACCGTCGCCTCCCAGCAGTCCGCGTCATCAAGCACAGGGCAGAATCCGGACCCCGTTCCGATACTCAGATGGCCAGGCATCTGGGTATCCCGGATCATCACATCCGAATTGGCCACCGCGTGGCCGAAACCTTCGAGGCCATGATTCGTCAGGGCGAGCAGCCCGACCTGGTCATCGGCCATATCGGCTGGGGCAGCATGATATTCACGAAGGACGTCATGCCCAAGGTCCCCGCCATCGGCTATTGCGAGTTCTTCTATCGCGCGGAAGGTGCCGATGTCGGCTTCGCGCCGGACGATCGACCCGACGCGGAAACCCGCAAGCGGCTGCGGCTGAGGAACATATCCCAGCTGCTGTCGTTCGAAAGCATCGATGGCGGCATCAGCCCGACGCAATGGCAGAAGAGCCTCTATCCCGCCGCGGTGCAGAACAGGATAGCGGTCTGCCATGAGGGCGTCGACCAGGACCGGTTCAAGCCGGACAAGAACGCCTCGCTGCGCCTGCCCGATGGTCGCGTCCTCAAGGCGGGAGACCCGCCGATCATAACATTCGTGGCGCGCGACCTCGAACCCTATCGCGGTTTCCCCCAGGCACTGGAGGCGGCGGCGCGGGTCGTGGCGCAGAATCCCGATGTCCTGTTCATCTTCGTCGGCGGCGATGGCGTGAGCTACGGCAAGCCACCTCCTGGCGGCGGCTCATGGAAGGACAAGCTGCTGGCCGAATATAACCTGCCGCAGGACCGGGTGCTTTTTACCGGGCCGATCTCCCATGATCTGCTGCGGCAGCTCTATCAGATTTCGACGGCCCATATCTATCTGACCTATCCGTTCGTGCTCTCATGGTCGGTCGTCGAGGCGATGGCATGTGGTGCGCTCATCGTCGGTTCGGATACGCCTCCGGTGCGGGAAGTGATCAAATCGGAGAAGAACGGGCTTCTCGTGCCGTTCTTCGACACAGCCGCGCTGACGGAAACGCTGCTGCGCATCCTGCGCAAGCCCGATGATTTCATTCCGCTACGGGCAGCCGCGCGCCGAACGGTGGAGCATCGTTTCAAATTGTCCGATTGCCTCGCCAGGCAGAAGGCATTGATCGGGTCGGTATTGCGCGGCGGGTAACGGCTTTTCGCCGAACCGCAAGCACTTAACGGTTCTTGCCCTGCCGGGTGATGGACGCGTTGCGGTCCTGTAGATCGCGCATCGCCGTTTCGGTGCCAGCATATGAACTCGCATGTGAGCCGGAATATGACGTGGCCGATCCGGCCGAGCGGCCGCGGGCGCCACGGCCGGACGGGAACTGCTCTCCGGCCCGGTGGGCCGAGGCCCAACCCATCCGCGTCGATTGGCCTTCGACCCAGCCTTGCGTGCCTGCGGCAATCCGCGCTGTGAAAGGGAAAATCCGCGTCAAAAGAAAGAATCCGGCCATGCAGATCGCCACGAAGGGGGCGACATCCTTCATCGCGGGGCTGTTGGTGGCATTGACGCTGTTGATGAGGGCGAAAATGCCGTCCTGCGCGCCAAGGAGGTAAAAGCTGAGGAAAGTCGAGAGGAACACCGGAATCAACATGGCCTGGACAAGGCCGCTGAGCCAGCCCCAGAAGAACCGCGATGGCGCCTGGAAGATCAATGAAATGATCGCAAGCGGCGCCAGGGCAAGCATCACCCAGAGCGCCAGCTTGGCAAAGAGCAGCAATGCCAGTGCGTATCCGGCAAATATTGCCGCAGCGATCCAGATAATGGCGGCCGACAGGGGAGATTGCAGCGGCGCTGCAAGCAGGGCCTCCTTGGTCGAGTTCGTCGGTGGTGCCGTCTTTTGCGGCTGCGGCGCCGGAGCGCCGCCATTGTCCGGCGGCGGCACTGGGACAGCTGCCTTGGCCACGTTGTTTTCGATTTTCACCGCTGCGATCAGCGCATATTCATAGATGGTCGAAATATCCCGTGCCACGGTCGCCATGCCCATGGCCTTGCCGTTGCGGGGGTTAACGATGTTGTTCAACATGACGCCGCTGATGATATAGGGAATATTGGTCACGCCCTGGTAAATGGCGATCTGTATCTGGCCCCATTGGGTCGCCATGGCGAATATCATCGCGATGCGAAGGAGCTTGAAACTGATCGCGACGATGTTGGTATCGCCCGTGCCCTGCCAGAAGCGAAAGCCCCAGAAGATCAGATAAAGCACGAACAGGCCGGATGCGACTGGCGTCATATGGGCGGAAATCGCGCCATAGGTCGCAGCGGTGAAATCCTTGCCGAGCGCATCGACATTGCTGAGCAGCGCGGCGAGTTCGTTCATTGCGGTGTCAGCGGTGCAATGCTGGCGAATGGCTCGTTTACCGGACGCAACGGGCCGCAATCATCCTCGGCATAGGACAAGGCTCCGCCGGGGAGGGAGCAGGGATGTCGCAGCCCGTCAAAACTCATGCAGCCGCTGCATGCCAGCGCGATGATGAGCATGAGCCCGATTGCCGGCAGTTTCATTCTGTATCCTTCCGCCCGCAAAAGACAGGCAACCAATCGGCCGGGTCGTCGCCAAGCCGTTCGCGCAATGATGTCAGTTCCTGGATAGTCTCTGCCCGGCCCGACAGGACCTTGAGCAGGTCGTCCATGTCATTGAGGCGAAGCCGGGCAATGACCGATTCCTGTCCGTGCTTGATCAGGAAGCTACGGCTGGACGGGTCGGTCGTCCGGATCCATTCGACTTCCCTTTGCGACAGACGCATGCCGCCGGCATGGCTCTCCATGTCCGCGCGCGGATTGGGGAAGAAGATATGTGTCGCGCTTTGCTCGATCAGCGTGTTCGCGATTGGCGAATTGACGATGTCCGACGCGCTCTGCGTCCCAAAACCGATGATTCCGTTGAATTTCCGGATCGTCTTCATCTTGTTCTTGATGAACGCGGCAAAGACCTCGTCTTCGAGCAGCCGCCAGCCTTCATCGAGGAAGATCAGTATGGGACGGCCATCGAAAAGCTCTTCGATGCGGTGAAATATATACATCAGCGCCGCGCTGCGGGTGAGCGGATCGTCGAGAATGCGCGTCATGTCGAAGCCGGATATGGCGGACCACGAGAAAGTGTCGTCGGCATTGTTGAACAGCCAGCCGAGCTGTTCCGGACGCAGCCATTTATCGAAGCGCGACAGCAGATCGTCGGTACCGGACGGATTGCGTCCCCGCAGCAATGTCGCGAACAATGGCAGTGACCGCGAAGCCCTGTCCGCCGACAATATGTGGGCGATTGCGGCGCGCAGCACGCCTTCTTCGCTGGCGGACAGGGCCTGGCCGTCCGGGCGGCGGAGCATGAGCGAGAAAAGTTGAAACAGAAAATCCCTGTTGGCGCCGCTGTCGGGCAATTGCAGCGGATTGAAGCCGCTGGCCATGTCCGGCTGCAGTTCCCGATAGGTGCCGCCGAGCGCGCGAACGAAGATTTCGCCGCCGCGATCCTTGTCGAAAAAGATGCAGCGGGGCGCCGGAGAAAGGCGCTGCGATTGCGCCATGAGAAACGACAATGCCACGGTCTTGCCTGAGCCCGACGGGCCGATCATGGTGAAATTGCCGAGGTCACGTTCGTGGAAATTGAAGAAATAGGCGCTCTGGCTGGTGGTCTCGAGCAGCGAAATGGCGCTGCCCCAATGATTATCGCGTGATTTTCCGCTGGGAAAATTGTGAAGTGAGAGAAAACCGCCGAAATTCTTCGAGGAAATCATCGCCGAGCGCGCGATATAGGAGAAATTGCCGGGCAGCTGCGCCCAGAACGCCGCCTCGCAGTTCAGGTCCTCGCGCAGCCAGATGATCGATTGGTCAGTCAGAGCGGTTCCAACGCCGCGGATAGACCGGTCAAGCTCCTGCTTGTCATCGCCGATGCACATAACCGTCAGATGGTGTTCGCCGAAGATCGAGCGCGAGCTCAATAGTTCGTCGCGGGCGCCGGCGAGCTGATCGCCAATGATCGAACCGGCCTCGTCGGCAACGGCGATCTGGCGCGACACTCTCTCGATCCTGTTCTGGGCGACCGCCCTGTCAATGATCGAAAAGCTCTGGCTGACCACGAATTCATGCGGCACCTTCAACAATCCGTCGAGCAGGAGCGGGCCGGTATAGGAGGGATATTCCCGAATGGACAACATCGCACCGAGGCGTGTGTCACCCGGAGGAGTGGCGCCAACGAACTCCAGGGCGTTGCGGCCGAAATTGATCCGTTTCATCGCCAGCGCGCCGTCCAGCGGCATGCGCGGCAGGCGCATCGCCACGGGCTTCAGACCGTTCAGCAGCTGGACGAGGAATTCGAGCGGCTCGGAGAATGCAATGCCCGCAGCATCATTGCGGATGCCCAATATTCTTGCGCCGTAGCTCTCCAGGATCTGCCGCACATCGAGAGAGGTACTGCGAAGTTCGCGAAGATCATCGTCGGATACGCCGCTATCCCGGGTCTTGTCGCTGCTGCGCCGGAACAGAAACCTGCTCAGGCCGTCCAGAATTTTCACCTGGCCCTGCAATGGCCGGCGGACGACGCTGATATACATCTCGTTGACGAACATCCGCCTTTGCCGGAGCTGCGCCATGTAGCGCGCGTTCAGGTCCCTCGCAAAAGGAGTTTCGAAACTGCCGCCGAGTTCCGGTTCGAGCCGCCGCCGCACCAGATGGCCATAGACGGCATAGCGGCTGCTGCCGAGGGCCCGCAATATCGTGTTTCGACCTTCGAGCCTGCCATTGATATCGGCCATGTCGGCCGTTTCGAAACAGAAGCCGTCGAGCTTGAGGAAGCTCACGAGCATTCCGTCCTTCGTGCGCAGAACGCTGTCTTCCACGTGCCGCAGATAGGGAATATGAGCGGCGACGGAACGTTCGCGCGCGCCGACCGAGCCGAAGCGCATCTGGCTGCGCACGCCCGGCGAAATCACCGCGTCTCTCCCGCAGCGTAGCTCTTCACGCCCCAGACCGATTTCGACTGCGGCGGCGTCTTCGCGCCGCGGATCCTGAGAACGCTGAAGATCTGTTCGTCGCGCAGGGTGAGGAAGTAGCCGAACATATGGATCGGCACGATGAGAAACAGCGCCAGCAGTCCCTTGGTCGCCAGGAATATGACCGCCGTCACGACCATGTTGAACATGGCGTACATATAGGGCACGCCGAACAATGTTGGCGCACGCGTCAGCGCCTTGACCAATGGCGTGATGTCCGGGGCCTGTTCTTCCCGCATGTCAGTGTCCGAGCGCGCCTTGGAAGAAGGTCACGATCTGCGTCGAGCCGAAGACAAGGACGATGCCGAGAATGACCGAACCGGCTATTCCCCAGGTGAGCCGCCCGCTCCAGGCCAGAAACCCGCAACCGATGACGGCGAGGATCGCCAGCATCGACGCTATCGGCCCGGTGAGGATCGATATCAGCGTTTCGAGAACGCCGGTCACCGGCTGGAGGCTTTGCGCATGCGCAGCGCTGGAACAGGCTGCAGCCGCAACGGATATGGCAAGGAAAAGCCCGCGCCGGTTAATATTCATTGGTCTACTCCATGTGCAAGACGAAGCCCTGCGACCATTCCCTGGCGCCGCGGGGCTGCTGAAAATCGATTGTTGCGGGTTTATTCTCGCTGCGACGGGCCTGAAGCGGCTTCCAGCCGTAGAGATCAGTCAATACAGCGGAGACATAGGCGACGGTTTCCGGGTACAGCGGAACGCCGTTGTTCTTTGCGACCGCCGCCTCACCGGCATTGTAGGCGGCAAGAACATAGATCGGATTATCGTATTTCTGCTGCAGGACGCGCAAATAGCGCACGGCGCCCCGCACATTGTCTTCCGGGTCGCATGGGTCCACCGAAAACCGTTTGGCCGTTTCGGGCATGAGCTGCATCAGCCCGATGGCGCCCGCGCTTGAGACGCTGTTCATCCGGAACCCGCTTTCCCGCCTGGCGATCGCCAGCAGCAGGTCCTTGTCGAACCCCTCCTCGGCCGCGATCTTCTCGATCACGGCCCTGCCTTGCGCCGCATCGTCGTTCGGGTCGAACCGGCAAGGCTTGCCGGTCGCCGGCTCCGGGAGGGGCGCTTCCGGCATCACGGTCACCTTGATCGCCGGCCGCGCGGGTTCCGCCGCCGCGATGCCTGCGACGAACAATGCGCAGATCGGTATCAGGCTGAAGATATGACGGCAGAAGTTCATCGCTGCAGCCTCCGCCCATCGCCGAAGACTTGAACGACCGGATGCGGGCTTGCGTCGCCTTGCATGTCGGCCCAGCGCAGGAACGGCTCATAGAAAATCTCGGTGACGACGCCCGGCCGGCCGCCAACCCGCGCGATCTGAACCGTGAGCGGGAGGGCCTGCTGCAGCGCATTGATCATGTCTGTCTGATTGAGGCCTGCGCCACCGCTGGCCTGCATGATCAGCAGCGCTAGCCGCAGATAGGCGCCTTTGGGCGAATTCGCATGGACGGTCGAAAGCGAACCGGGGTGACCGGTATTGATCGCCTGCAGGAAATCCATCGCCTCGGAGCCGCGGATTTCACCCAGCAGCAAACGGTCCGGGCGCATGCGCAGCGAAGCTTCGACAAGATGGCACGGATCGACATTCGCGATGTTCTGCTGTCCGCGCGTCGCGATCAACCGCACATGATTTGGCTGGGCATGGGAAATTTCAGGCGTATCCTCGATGGTGATGAGCCGCTCGGAACGCGGAATTTCCTGCAGCAGCGCGTTGAGGAATGTGGTTTTTCCCGAACCAGTGCCCCCTGAAACGAGAATCGAGACGCGTCGCTGCACCGCTTCCGAGAAGAATCGCTCCAGGTCACCCTTGTCGAGCAGATGGCAGAGATGGGCTTCGTCCTGAGTGAGGATTTCGGCGCTGTCGATGATGCGCGCCCCGGCAAGCGCGCCGGTTCTGCCATAATCCGCGAGCGTCAGCCGCGACGAAGTCTGCCGCCTTATGACGATTGCACCGCCATCCAGCGCCGCGGGCGGCAGCACGGCCTGGACCCGCTCGCCGTCCGACAGGGACGCCGAAAGTATAGGCTCCTCATCATTGACGAATTGGTGGCTGGCGGCGGCAATGCGTTCGGCCATGAACCGGATTCGTTCGGCTGTAAGTTCCGGGATGGCGTGTTCTTCCATGCCGGTCATTTGCCCGGACGAGCGTTCCACGAACACGCAGCCGGGCCTGTTGACGCAGATTTCCACCACATCCGGTGATTGGAGGAAAGGATTGAGCGGGGCGAAAGCCATGCCGACAAGATCGGGCAGCGATGCGGCAAGCGTCATGACACGCCTCGCCATGACCTATTGGAGAGAATGCTATTCGCCATGACCGCGCCCTCCGCGCTTCAACTCGCGCAGCTTCTGTGCGACGGGGTCGGGGTATAGATCGGAGAAATCCAGATCGCGCCGAACGAAGATCGCGACGGCCGTCCCTTGGCGGATACGGATCGTCGGCTGAATGGCGATCGACGATTTCAATGCCTCTTGCGCCACATTCGATAGACCTTGTGCCAAGGCGGCGGCGCCTTTCCCGCCGAGGTCAGCGCCGATCGCGTCGTCCTTCTCGTCTGGATCGATCGTCGTCTGCGTCGTCTTACCCGTTGCAGGATCGGTGGTTATGGTGGTGATTGGGCCGGATCGCCTGCGCCTGCGCAATTCCGGCCGCGGATCGGCCGCCAGTTGCGCACCGGCGGACAGTGCAGTCAGCATGATCGCCGAACCGAACCGCTGCAGATGATGATTGTCGACCTTGCCGCCCGAACCGGAAACGCCAAGTTCGTCCGTGCCCGGCGATGCAAGGTTCAAGGAAACGCCGTCGGTGCGCAGCAGGCGCGTCCAGACGATGAATGCCCGCTTCTGGCCCTGCATCAGCCCGGCATTATACTCGCCGACGATGCGCGAGCCGGCGGGGATGAGGATTCTCCGCCCATCGAAGGACCAGATATCATCGGTGGTCACCGCCCGGACCATGCCGGGCAGATCGGTCTCGACAGCTGTTTCCAGGACGCCGCGTATCATGGTGCCCTGCGGCACCAGTGCGTCGATCCGCTCGTTCTTCTGCGCCTTGGCGACTTCCACGGCTTTGGCGGACAAGGCACCCAGGAACTGCGTGTTTGCGTTGGATTCCTGGAACGTCGCGTCGCTTTTTTCCGCCTGTTCGGCCGATTTTGTTTCACCTTGTCCGAGATCGACACCGTCAGTCGGGCTTGATTCGGAAACGACCATGGGGGAACGGTATCGCTGCCATTTCTCCTCATCCGTGCTCCCGGCATCAGCCTCGGCGCGGAGCTTCTGTGCCTCGAGATCGGCAATTCTCTGCTGCAGGGCCTGCAACTCGGCCTGATCGACGGACGAGGCATTGGTGGTGCTGGCGTCAGGTTGAGTTGCGGATGGATCAGGCAGCGCAAGCCGGACGTCCGGGACCGCCAGCGTTTCGTCGCTCCGTACCAGCTCGGCCGCCGGTGCAGGCGTGTTCGGCCGCCAGTAGGCGATAGCGAGTGCCGCTTGCACGATCAGGGCGAGGCCTATCGCAAGCGGCCAGATGCTGCGCTTGCGCTTGCTTTCGGCCAGCGCCGAATGCGCACCGGCTTCGAGCTCTCCGTGATGACGAGATGCGCTGCCGATATCACTCATGATCGGCAACCAGTTTCGGCGCTGCGCTCCGCTGCAGATTGAAGAGGCACAATGCCTGTTTTCCGCGTCGCAGCATCCATTGATCGGCGATCTTGTCGACCACGATATAATCGCGCTCACGGCGGAAATTGGCGAGGATCTCGGTCTTCCCGCCTTCGACGACGAAGATGGCCGGAATATCGCCATCGAAGCGGAACCAGGTCTTCACGCCATCGTCGAAGGCGTTTCGTGGCTTCAAGCCTGCATCGCCGCGAAACCGGTAATCCGTGTTGGATCGGGTGAAGTCGAATGCGTCGCGGTTCGGCTCGGAAACGAGCTTGCGCGCCTTGGCCAGCAATTTGGCATCGACCTCCTCTTCCGGATAGCGGAATTTGACCATGAATGTCTGCTCGCCGGCGGATTCGGGATGGGCGCGCAGGATGAATGTATAGACGTGCTTGTTGCTGACCACATTCATGTTGGTGACGGTCTTCGGCTCGACCGGCTTCAGGAAGATGATATTGCCGCGCTTGTTCGGTTCGATCTTCCAGGACATGCTGTCGCCGACGGCCACGGTCTCGATCTTCTCGTCATCGCCGAGGACGACCATCGTCGATACGCCGTAGGTTGCATCAACCGAGACGACATTGGTTGCATTATAGCTGACCGATCGCACCCGCGGATCGGCAGTGCCCGGACGTGGCGCGATTTCGGCATGCGCGCTTGCGCAGAACAGCGTTGCAAGCAGCAGCAGGACGAGGTGAAGGAGAGCATTGCGCGGGCGTATCATCCACCACCGCCTTCCGACACGAGTTCCTGGTCGCGCCGGTAGTCCGTCACCTGGAAGCCGAGCGGATTGTCGAAGCGCAGCTCGTTCGACATTGCACCCTGCGAATAGCGAAAATGCATCAGCGCCACCCAATGCGTATCGGGCGCGGCCTTCTGGCCAATATTCCGGGTGGAAAAACGTATGATCGCCGTGCGGTCGTCGGGAACCTGCACCGACTTTATGACCGGCAGGACCTTCGTATCGCGGCCGTAGAGATTGACGGGATTGGCGGGATTGGACGAACCATAGGCGGCAAGGATGTCGCGCCCGGCCTCGCCGGTGGACAGGAGCCTGGCCAGATCGAAATTCTGCTGCACGGCATTGGGATCGTAGGTTTCGCGAGCCCGCAGGAACCGGACCACATTCATCCGGGTGATCGCTTCATTCTGGGTCAGGTCGCCATCGGCCAATGGCCGTTTGATCTCCATGAAACCCGTCGTCTTGTCCACTTCGATGACATAGGCCTCGAAGCTCTTCAACGGAACCAGCATCAACAGGCAACCCATGGCCATGGCGGCGAGGGTCGCGCTGATGGCGGCGACGATCCAGGCCGTGGCACGCGATCGCTTCACCGAGCGGATGACGTCATTTTCCCAGCGCACTGCCTCGCTGAAGTAGCGGCCGTCGGTGAATTCTTCCCGCGCATCATCCTGCATATCTCAGCACCGGCCGGACTTGCGGACTTTTAACGTGATTGATGAGGAAAATGATGCGATACGCAATACAATGCTTTCAAATACTTGCAGTTGAACAATAATTCGGAAAAATATCGATGGCGCCGAGAAATAATTCGGCCTTGGTCACATAGAGCCACCGCCTCTGCCGAGTGTCAATGCTACTTAAGTTTGAGGAACGCTACGAACAGGGGACGAGTTTTCCAACGGGGCCAAACGTGATACGCCTTCGCCAACGATCGCGAGCACTCCCATGGACGATTCCAAACTGGTTGAAATTGAGGCCTGGCTCGATACGCAGGGTCTTTCGGGCACGAGCGAAACGGACCTGATGAACGGGTTCTGCGCGCGCTGTCTCGATGCGGGCATAAGGCTGGAGCGCGCGAATTGCTTCGTCGACACGTTGCATCCGATCTATGAGGGACGGGTGTTCCTCTGGCGCCGTGAAGGGCAGGTCGAGCGCGCCATCATCGAATACGGTTCGTCGCAGCAGGGTGAAAGCGCGGATAACTGGCAGAGTTCGACGTTTTATCGCATGCTTCAGCGCAACGAGGACGAGATGCGCCAGTTCATCGGGCAGATAGACACGCCGGAATTCCGCCACCTCGTGACGCTCAAATCCGAAGGCTGCACCGACTATCTCGCCTTGATACACCGCTTCTCGAGCGAGGGCAGCATCGGCGAAATGGATTGTTTTTATTCGCAATGGTCGACCGATGCGCCGGATGGCTTCAGCGAGGAGGAACTGGCCGCAATCCGGCGTCTGGTGCGAGGCCTCGGCCTCGCCATCAAGTGCACGTCGCTTTCCCGCATCGTCCAGACCCTCGCGGACGTCTATCTTGGCCATGATGCCGCGCGCAGGGTCCTCGCCGGTCGCATCAACCGCGGCGCGGCCGAGCGGATGGAAGCGGTGCTGTGGTATTCCGATCTGCGTGGCTATACGCGCATATCCGATACGGCTGCCCCGGACGAGATCATCCCGATGCTGAACGACTATGCCGAGGCCGTGATTTCTTCCATCCATGAGGCCGGTGGCGATGTGCTGAAGCTCATCGGCGACGGCACATTGGCGATCTTCACCAATCCGCGCTCGGCCGCTGCCTGCGCCGCTGCACTCAAGGCGGAGAGGCTGCTGCGCAAGAAGTTGAAGATTTTGAACCAGAGGCGCCGCGCAGCAGGCTTGCCCGCCACCGACGTCTATCTCGGCATGCATATCGGCGAAGTCTTCTACGGCAATATCGGCAGCGATACGCGGCTCGATTTCACGGTCGTCGGGCCGGCGGTCAACGAGGTGAGCCGCATCGCCTCGATGTGCCGGTCAGTCGACCAGACGGTGCTCGTATCCGATAGTTTCGCCGCAGCGCTGCCGGCGAAGAAGCGCCAGGCCCTGGTGTCGGTCGGCCGCTTCGCCCTGCGCGGCGTCGGCAGGGCCCAGGATTTGTTCACGCTCGAACGAACTGTTGCCAAGCCCGCCGGATGATGTAGCCTCGAACCGGATAGCGCGCCGCCGGCCGCCCGAAAAGGAGAGTACCATGGATGCAGTCACCGTCCTTGCAAGCATAATCGCGGCGATCGCGGTCGGGGCGATCAGTCCCGGTCCGAGCTTCGTTCTGGTGTCCAGGATGTCGCTGTCCACAACCCGCTCGCACGGCCTTGCCGCAGCGCTTGGCATGGGCACAGGCGGATTGATATTCGCCACGCTCGCGGTGCTCGGGCTCACGGCTCTGCTCATGAAGTTCGAATGGCTTTATTTCGCCTTCAAATTCGTCGGCGGCGCCTATCTGCTCTACATGGCCTACGGAATATTCCGGGGTGCGCGCCAGCCGATAGAGGCCACGGGGAGTTCTCGCGGGTGGAGCGAACTGAGCCTCGCGCGTGCGTTCGGCATCGGGCTCATGACGCAGCTCAGCAATCCCAAGACCTCGATCTTCTATGCGAGTATCTTCGCCGCGATCATGCCGCCGGCTCCGTCGCTCTGGTTGCTGCTGGTCTTGCCGCCAACGCTGTTTCTGGTCGAGGCGGGCTGGTATGCCATCGTCGCACTGGCCTTTTCCGGCGGCCGCGTGCGCCGTGTCTATGCCCGGCTGAAGCAATGGCTGGATTACACGGCGAGCGCGGTCATGGGCGCTCTCGGCGCCAAGCTGATCATGGAAGCCGTGCAGAGAAAGCTCTGATCCCCGGCCGAAACGAAAGACGGGACGGGCCGTGGCCCATCCCGTCGCCCCTCAGCGCTATCGCCGTTATTATTTGCCGCCAGCCTGTGCCGAATAGACATAGCTGTCATAGCTGTATTCGGCGACGCGGAACCATTCGAAGGATTCATCGCGGAATTTCTTCCAGGCCGGATAGATCTTCGACCAGCTCGGGTGCTTTTCGCCATATTCAGCGTAGAGCTCGAATGTCGTCTTGTAGGCGGCGTCCATCACGTCGCGCGGCAGCGGGCTGAGCTTGACGCCCTTGCCGACGAGCGAACGGATCGCCGCGGTGTTCTTGACGTCGTAGAGAGCCTGCATGTTGACGTTTGCAGCCTTGCACGCGGTGTCGAGTGCCACCTTGTACGCTTCCGGCAGGCCTTCATACTGCGCCTTGTTGATGAAGAAGTGGATCGTGAGGCCACCTTCCCAATAGGCCGGATAATAGTAATAGGGCGCGATCTGGTAGAAGCCGAGGCGTTCGTCATCATAGGGACCGACCCATTCCGCCGCGTCGATCGTGCCGCGCTCGAGCGCGGGATAGATGTCGCCGCCCGGCAATTGCTGCGGAACGACGCCGAGACGCGACATGACCTCACCGGCAACGCCGGCAATGCGCATCTTCACGCCCTTCAGATCGGCAAGGTTGGTGATCGGCTTGCGGAACCAGCCGCCCATCTGCGCGCCCGTGCCGCCGCCCGGCTTGGCCACCATTCCGTAGTCTGCAAGGAACGCGTCATAGAGTTCGTTGCCGCCGCCGTGATAGAGCCAGGCGTTCTGCTGGCGCGCATTGAGACCGAAGGGGATGGTCGAGCCGATGGCGAATGTCGGGTCCTTGCCGGTGAAATAATAGCCGCAGGTATGCGCGATCTCCACCGTGTTCGCCTTCACCGCGTCCAGGGCCTGCGGGCCCGGCAGAAGTTCGCCGGCCTGGAACACCTGGATCTGGAACTTGCCCTCGGTCATCTTCGACAGGGCCTCTGCCATGACGACCGCGCCGCCATAGATGGTGTCGAGATTGTTCGGGAAGCCCGAGGTCAGCCGCCATTTGATGGTCGGCAGTTCCTGGGCGATGGCCGGCTTGGCCAGCGCCGCGCCGGCGACTGTGGCGGCGCCGCCGATCGCCCCCTTGGTCAGGAAGTTACGTCTGTTGAGACCGTTCGTCATTATTTCTCTCCTCCGGATTATCGATTGCCCGTGCCGCTACCGGCACCGGGTTTAGTTTTTCGGTGCCTCTTGCGGTTGAGCACCAAAGCTGGGTGTCGGCGAACCGAAATCGGGGGCAGGGGGCGCGCCGAACGAGGGGGCTGCGGGCTGTCCTTCAGAGGGTTCGGGCGCTCCGAAGGGCTGTGCCGGGGTGCCAAAAGGATTGGCGCCATCCGCTCCGGGCATTGGAACATTCAATTTGATCGATGCGGGGTCGACGATGGTCTGGCCCGACTTGTAGTGGGTCACCAGCGGCGGGAAGGCGATCACCAGAGCAACCATCGCCAGCTGGATTCCAAGGAACGGCAGGGCTCCCATGTAGATCTGGCCGGAGGTCACTGGCTTGATCGTCTCGCCGGTCACGCGGTCCTTGTAGGGGCGCGTCGGAGCAACCGAACGCAGGTAGAACAGCGAGAAGCCGAAGGGCGGGTGCATGAATGACGTCTGCATGTTGATCGCCAGCATGACGCCGAACCAGATCAAGTCAATGCCGAGACTGTCGGCGACCGGCGCCAGCAGCGGAATGATGATGAAGGCGAGCTCGAAATAATCGAGGAAGAACGCCAGGAAGAACACGAGAAGGTTGGCGACGATCAGGAAGCCGACTTCGCCGCCGGGTATCGAGGTCATCAGATGCTCGACCCAGACATGCCCGTTCACGCCATAGAACGTCAGCGAGAATACACGGGCGCCGAGCAGGATGAAGATGACGAAGGAGGAAAGCCGCGCCGTGGAATAGAGGGCGGATTTCACCATGGTCAGGTCGAGGCGGCGATTGACAGCGGCGAGCACCAGCGCTCCGACCGCACCCATCGCGCCGCCTTCGGTCGGCGTGGCGAGGCCGATGAAGATCGTGCCGAGCACGAGGAAGATCAGCACCAGTGGCGGCACCAGCGAGGTCACGACCCGGCCGGCGAGTTTCCAGCCCCGCAAGGTGCGGGCCTGCGCCGGCAGTGCCGGGACGCTGGCGGGTTGCAGCATCGACATGACGATGATGTAGGCCGCATAGAGGGCAACCAGCAGCAGGCCGGGAACCAGGGCGCCCTTGTACATGTCACCGACGGAACGGCCGAGCTGGTCGGCGAGAATGATGAGGACGAGGCTTGGCGGTATGATCTGGGCGAGGGTGCCAGAAGCTGCGATCGTGCCGGCGGCGACGCGCCTGTCATAGCCGTAGCGCAGCATGATCGGCAGGGAAATCAGGCCCATCGAGATGACCGAGGCGGCAACCACGCCTGTCGTTGCCGCGAGAATGGCGCCGACGAAGATCACGGCGAATGCCAGGCCGCCCCTGATCGGGCCGAACAATTGGCCGATCGTATCGAGAAGGTCTTCCGCCATGCCGCTTCGTTCGAGCACCAGGCCCATGAAGGTGAAGAACGGAATTGCCAGCAGCGTTTCGTTCGACATCTGGCCGAAGATGCGGTCGGGTATGGCGCCGAAGAGATTGATCGGCAGCAATCCCATTTCGATGCCGATAAGGCCGAAGGAAAAGCCGACAAAGGCGAGCGCGAACGCCACCGGATAGCCGAGAAGCAGCACGACTATCAGCGAAAGGAACATGATAGGCGCAAGGTTTTCCGCGAAGAATGCGAACATGACTGGGGTTCCCGGCTTAGAGTATCTGGGCTTCGGCGTCTGCGATGGCGATCGCATCGGGCATGTCGCCCCGAAGTATCGCAACGCGTTTTATCAGTTCGGAGAGGCCCTGGAGAGCCAGCAGCCCGAAGCCGATGGGAATGCACAGCCAGACAGGCCAGAGGACCAGGCCGCCGGTATTGTTGGAGATTTCTCCGCTGACATATTTTGCGACGACGATCGGCCAGGAGAGGTAGATGGTGATGAGGCAGAACGGGAAGAGGAAGAAGATGGTGCCGAGAACCTCGATCCAGAGCTGCGTGCGGCGGCTGAGCCGGCCGTAGACAAGATCAACCTTCACGTGTTCGCTGTGCAGGAGTGTCCAGGCGGCCGCAACGAGGAACGCTGCGGAGAACAGGTACCACTGCGCCTCCAGCCAGGCATTGGAGCTGAGATTGAACAGTTTTCGCGTTGTCGCGTTGATGGCGCTGATCAATACGGCGGCCAGCAACAGCCAGGAGACGGCCTTGCCGAGAAATGTATTGATGGCGTCGATGGCGCGCGACAGGGACAACAGACCTGACAATGTGAAATCCTCCCGAGATCCAGCTGTTCGACAGCCGTGTCATTAGTTCCGCGTGTTATGGCCAAACGGCCGTTCCGCGCAAGCCCGCTCTTACGTCTATTTACAATACTCTACCCACTTGTGGGTATATGTAATTTTCAGGATTCCGGCCGTGACAGGCCCTTTTCCAGGGCGAACCGTATCAATCCGGCGGTACTTGCGATCCCGAGCTTCTTCTTGATGTTCTTGCGATGGGTTTCGGCGGTCGCTTCCGTAATGGCAAGGGAACTGGCGATGTCGCGGTTGCTCTTGCCACCGGCCAGCAGCAGCAGAACTTCCTGCTCGCGTGCGGTCAGGTGAACATCGCCCTCGCTCTCCTGGCGCTCCAGCAGCACTTCCGAGACGCCCGAGGAGAAGAAACTCTTGCCCGCGGCGACCGTTTCTATCGCCGTCACGATTTCGTTGGTGGAGACATCCTTGAGCAGGTAACCCGATGCGCCGCGCATGACCGAAGTCGAGATATATTCCTTGCTGTCATGCATGGACAACATCAGGATGCGAGAATTCGGCAATTCGTTGCGGAACAGTTCTATGGCATCGATGCCGCTGAGCTTGGGCATGTTGATGTCCATCAATATGACCGCCGGCCGGGTTTGCCTGGCGATTTCAAGCCCCGTCTGCGCCAGCGCGGCGGTTCCGACGATCTCGATGTGGCCGAAGGTTTCGAGGACGGCGCGCAGCCCGTCGAGAACCAGCGGATGGTTGTCGATCAGCAGGACCTTTATCTTGTTGCCGTCCGTCATGCCGCCTCCAGCCCGACATCCGCGCTTGCGGCCGCCGATCTTGGCAAGGTTGCGATCAGCGTCGTGCCCTGCGCTGCCGTCTTGACCACCAGCAATCCGTCGAAATGAGCCATTCGTTCCTGCATGTTGCGCAATCCGAGACCGCCGCCGGCGTTCCTGTCCTTGCCCGCAACCTCCTCGAAACCATTGCCATTGTCTTCGATGGTCATCCTGATACGGCCGCGGTCGCTCCACAGCCGGATGGCAGCGCGCGAAGCACCCGAATGCCGCTCGATATTGTTCAGCGCCTCCTGCGCAACGCGATAGAGCGCCGTGCTCGCTTCCGCCTTCGGTCGGGTGTCGAAGGCGGAAGCGTCCAGCGATGTCTCGATCCCCGTCCGCTCGGCGAAATTGCTGCTGAGCGCCTGCAGTGCGGAAGTGAGGCCGAGATCGTCGAGCACGCGCGGCCGCAAATCATGCGAAAGACGGCGAACTTCCTTGATGGCGACGTTCAGCGCATCCGCTCCCTTGTCGATGGCGCCGGCGGCATCATCGCCGCCATTCCTGACCTTGCGGCTGGCAAGATCGATCGCATAGCGGACACCGACCAGGTTCTGCGAGATGCCGTCGTGAAGTTCCCGCGCCAGTCGCGCTCGCTCTTCCTCCTGCGTGTCGATGATACGCTGCGTCAACTCCTTCAGCTTGCCATCCGCCATGCGCCGCTCCCGCAGGGTCAGCAGCATGCCCGTTGCGAAGACGATGAGCACGGCCGGGACGGCGATCATGATCACGACCTGGAACGTCTTGCGGATATTGGCGCGAAAATCGGCATTGGCGGTAGCAGTCTGGACGTAGACGTCGTCGAGATAGACGCCGGTGCCGAGCATCCAGCGCCATTTGTCGAGGCCGACGGCGAAGGAAAGCTTGTCGCCCATGGTGCCCGATGACGGCTTCTGCCATTTGTAGCGGTGCATGCCGCCGCCCTGTTTCGCCTTGTCGATCAGGTTGGCGATCACCTTGTCACCGTCAGGATCGACGAGATCGAGCCAATTGTGCCCGGGGCGGAAGGTCTGGCGCGGGTGGACGATGTTGTTGCCGTCATAATCATAGACGAAGAAATAGCCGTCCTGGCCATAGTCGAGCGAAGTGAGGATGGCCCGCACGCGTTCCTTGGCTGCTTCGTCGCCAGCCTGCGCATTCTCATAGACGTCGTGGATCGCCGAAAGCGCCAGATTGGTAAGGTTCAGCAATTCCGTTTCCTTGGCCTTGAGCATGTTCTGCTCGAACGTACCGATGCTGCTTCGAACCAATGTGGTCGATTGCCAGGTGATGAAGGCTGTCACGGTCAATATCGCCAGCACGAGCGGGACGATGGCCAAGGCTACGATCTGGTGTCTTAAATTCATCGCTGCTTTCCCGATGGCTGCCGCGCGTCAGAGGTTCAATTTCAGGCCTTCATGGCTCGCTGTAAATCCCAGCTCTTCATAAAAGCGGATGGCCTCCGGCCGGGCCTTGTCCGATGTCAGCTGAACCAGCCGGCAGTTGCGCGCCCGCGCCATGTCGATCGCATGCCGGATCATGCGCCGTCCGATCCCTGCGCCGCGATGGCTGGAGGCGATGCGCACGCTTTCGATCTGGCCACGCCACATCCCAAGGCGCGACAGGCCGGGAATGAAGGAAAGCTGCAGGCAGCCAACGATCGCGCCGGCATCATCTGCGACGACCAGGGCCTGGTTGCGATCGGCCTCGATGGCCTCGAATGCAGCCTGATAGGCTGGATCGACGGGATCGGAGACGCGCTCGCGGCTCTTTCCCAGTTCGTCATCCGCCAGCATTGCGACTATGGCCGGAAGGTCTGCTCGTTCTGCTGTCCTGAATCGCGGTTCAGTCATTTGATACTCCCCAGCCGCGCTACGAAACGCTGTTCAAAAGACGCCGCGCCTTACCACAAAAGAACGAAATGTCCTATATAGTGGCGGTTACGGTTTAAGGAGAGAGAATTGGCAAAACGATCCGGCAGTGCCGATCTGCCGCTGCATGGCGGGCGCGTGCCCCATTGGCTGGGTAACCGGATGACCCGGATCGGCACGCTCATCTGCCAGGCCATCGCGGAACATTACGGCCGGGATGAATTGCTGCGGCGGCTTTCACATCCGTTCTGGTTCCAGTCGTTCGGCGCGGTCATGGGCATGGACTGGCATTCGTCCGGTATCACCACCAGCGTCATCGGCGCGTTGAAGCGCGGGTTGAACCCGATTTCGGGCGAACTCGGGCTGCATGTCTGTGGTGGTCGCGGCTCCCATTCCCGCAAGACGCCCGACGAGCTTGCGATCATCGGCGACCGGGTCGGTATCGACGGCGTCGCGCTTGGACGCACCAGCCGGCTGGTGGCAAAGGTCGACAGCGCCGCGGTGCAGGACGGGTTCGATCTTTATCTGCACGGCTTCATCATTGCCGATGACGGCAAATGGGTGGTGGTACAGCAGGGCATGAATGGCGACAGCCGCCAGGCCAGGCGATATCACTGGTTGTCGGAAGGGCTGAGCAGTTTCCTCGACTCGCCGCATTCGGCGATCGAAGGGCAGGGCGGCGGCGAGATCGTCAACCTGGCGGACAAGCGGGCGGCGCGTTCCCGATCGGCGCAACTGGACCTGCTGGGCTCCTTTGGCCCATCGGGCGTGGTCAGGGAGCTTGCCCGGCTGAACGAAGTCGAGCCCGCGCCGTCCGATCAGCTGGTATTGCCCCATCTCGTCATGCCGGCGCATCATGATGTGCGGCAGGAGGATGTGGTGATGCGTCGCCTGCATGGCAATCTGGCGGCTGCCGCAGAAGCCGGCCCCTCGGATTTCGAGGATCTGCTGCTGGTGCCGGGCGTCGGCGGGCGTACCGTCAAGGCGCTGGCCATGGTTGCCGAGATCGTCCATGGCGCGCCCTGCAGATTTTCGGATCCCGCCCGATTCTCGCTGGCCCATGGCGGCAAGGACCGTCACCCCTTTCCCGTGCCGCTGAAAGTCTATGACGAAACGATCAACGTGCTCAAATCAGCGGTCAGGAAGCACAGGCTTGGCCAGACCGAGGAACTTGAAGCGATCAGGCGTCTCGACGTGCAGGCGCGCAAGCTCGAGGCCTATGCGACGGGACCCAATCTTGATGAATATGTGGCTGGCGAGTTCCGCGATTCAGCCGGTTTCGGCGGCCGGAGCGTCTTCGGCCCCGAATAGGACTTCGCGCTCGGCCTTTGTCCGGTCAACCGCAGCGCGGGCATCGGCGGCGCGGAACTCCAGCCTGGCAAAGAGCGGGAGATGATCCGAGGCCGTGCGGGCCAACCGGCTTTGCAGGACGCCGATTTCTCGCACATGGATGGTCCGATCGACAAAGATATGATCGAGCCGCAGGAGCGGCAGCCGCGCCGGAAACGTTCGCGCGGGCCTGGCGCCGGTGGAGCGCCAGGCGTCATCGAGCCGCGCGGTAATCTGGCGATAGGCGAGCGACGATCGCACCGCGTTGAAGTCTCCGAGCAATATTCTCGGCGAGGTGCAATCGGGGTGGCCGAGCCATGCCGGCCCCAGCAGTGCGCTCACCTGGCCGGAGCGGTCGCGCCTGGAAAGACCGAGATGCGTGTTGATGATCTGGACCGGGCGTCCATTCCATTCCACCTCGACCCAGAGCGCGCCGCGCTGCTCCGCCAGCGAAGGCAGCGGCGCCGATTTGACCAGGCGCATGTCCAGCGATGTCAGGATGGCATCGCCATATTGCTCCTCGGCGATGCGAATGGCGGGGTTGAAATACATTTCCATGCCGAGATGTATCGCGATGGATCGAGCCTGGTCGATCGCTCCTGTGCGGCGACGGCCGACATCGAGTTCCTGCAGCGCGACGACATCGGCGCCGCAGTCGGCAATCACCTCGGCGATACGCTCCGGCGATGCTTTCGCATCGCTGCCAATGCAGCTGTGAACGTTGTAGGTCAGTATCTTGATGCCGTTCTCCCTTGAATGCCTAAGGAAAGGAACTTCTGCCGACACCTTCCGTTCCATTTCTGTTGGATATGGACGAGGTTCGATGCGAATACGAAGAATTGTGCTCAATCTGCTTTTCGTCGCAGCGATCTGTCTGGCGGGCTGGCTGCTTATCCGCAATGTCGGCAGCTACAGCATGGATGAGATCGTCGAATCCCTGGCGCAGATTCCGTTCTGGCGGCTCGCCGCCGCGGTAGGCTTCGCCTTCGCCAGCTATGCCTGCCTGACTGGCTTCGATGCGCTCGGCCTGCTTTATGCCGGCAAGCCGCAGCCCTACTGGCGCGCGGCGCTCACATCCTTCGTCAGTCTTTCCATGGGCCACAATATCGGGTTGGCGGCGCTCAGCAGTGGTGCAATCCGCTACCGCTTCTATTCCCGCTGGGGACTGTACGCCGAGGACGTGGCGAAAGTGGTGCTCTTCTCAGGCATGACGGTCGTCGTCGGCCTGGTGGCGCTGTGCGCCATCGCCATGTTCATGGGACCGGACCGGGCCGCGGAAATCACCGGCATCGATGCGGGCAATGTACGGATGATCGCGCTTGCGCTGATGGCGAGCCTCGTCCTTTACGCGGTTCTGTGCTGGCTGATCCGCCGCCCGCTTGCCTTGCGGACGTGGCGATTGCGGCTGCCATCCTTTCGTATGGCGCTGGCCCAGATAGGGCTCGGGACCATCAATTTCGGCCTGATCGCCGCTTGCCTGCAGCAATTGCTGCTCGCCCATCAGCCGGTCGGATATTGGGACACGGCGGCCGTCTATGCGATCGCCAACGGAGCCGCGACGGCAAGCCATGTGCCGGGCGGTCTTGGTGTTCTCGAAGCGGCGATACAATTCCTGATGCAGGGTTCCGCCGGAATCGGGGCGATCATAGCCTTCAGATGCGTGTATTTCTTCCTGCCGCTGGCACTCGGCTTCCCCCTCTTGCTGCTGTCCGAGCACTTTTTGCGACGGGATGACAACCGATCATCCTCCGCTGCGGCGCAGGCGTCGTCGTAGCGCCCGCACGGCGCGCATGGCCCAGCGCATGGGAGCCATCGCCTTGGACGGATCGAATACCGAAGTCAGCAGCACTTCATTTTCGGCCTCGTTCCCGGCTTGTATGGGTTTCAGCCGGCGCCGGCCGGTGACGCGACTGTCGACCAGGGGCAGCAGCGAACCTGCCTTCTCGCAGGCGGTCATGACGGCAGAAGCCTCCATTCCGAGATGTTCGGCGAGCAATCTCGCCCGCAGGCGGCGTATCGCTGCTCGGGTCTGCGGTTCCACCGCCTCCACCGCGACGTCGCATTCCGTATCCATGCCGCGCGAGCGATTGTTCAGGTTGGACGATCCGACCCGGATATAGCGGTCGTCGACGATCATCACCTTCGAATGCAGGAAAATGTCGGTTTCGGGTTCGTCGCCGGAGGCAACGGCAGAATAGAGCACGCGCAGCCTGTTGAATTTGTCCGCCTGCTTGAGCCGGCTGATCAGCCGGCGGCCATTCCCGCCCATGAACATGGCCTCGAATGTGCCATGGCACTCCTTCGGCGTAAGAACCACGATCTCCGGTCCATCGGGCTCGGCAAGCCGCTGCGCCAGTAGCCTGCCCAACCTGCGGCAGGTGAAATACTGCGTCTCCACATAGACGCATCTTGCAGCAGCGGCGATGGCAGCTTCGTTGAGGCGCTCGATCTCGCGCACGCCTCGCCTCGAGAACGTGGCGGGCAGGGTGCGCGCTATGGCGACCTCCACCTCGCGCATATCCGCCTTGAGGCCGCGCGGCCAGACTTCTCCATCGGAGCGAACCGCCTGCAGCTCTTCGCCTGTGCATGTCTTCCAGCGTGCCCGGGCGAGGTCCGCGAGGGCATTGGCGGCATCGCCATCCACCGCAATCTGAACATCGTGCACCGGCGGATAGGCCTTGCCGGACGGATCGGTTCGCCTCGGATCATCGATCGTATGGAGCTGGGTATCCCAACGCTCTATCGTAAGGTCGATGCCACCGCAAAAAGCCATCCTGTCGTCGATGCAGACGATTTTCTGATGATGGCAGCCACGCAGCGGATGGCTGCGGTCATAGCAGAAACGGATGCGCGGATGTTCGGCCCACGTCTCGTGCGGGAAGAACCGCATCTGGCCGGCTGAATAGATCGGCCCGGCGGACCAGATGAGGACGTGGATGTGAAGGTCGGGCCGCTCCTCCGCCAATCGGCGCAAATAGGGCCCGAGCTGGGGTGATCTCGCCTGGTCCGGCCGCAGATGGATGCGGCCGTTGAAATCCCATCCGATGATGAATATCGATCGCCGGGCCTTCGCCAGGGCACGTTCGAGCCAGCCGTAATATTCGGCGGCATCGACAAGCATGGAGACGCGGCGGGCGTGCTCCCGGCGCCACGCGTTGACGCCGGGGACTATGATCCTTGAAAGGGCACGGCTCTTCTTCGATCCAATCCGGGCGACGGAGATATCCACCGTGACAGCTCCTTTCGGCTCACTGGTTCAAAGCATATCTCCAATGTGTCGGCGTCTTGTTTGTTCCCGAAGTGGCAGAGGGCCGTCACGTCCCAAAGGACGCATCGGCCACGCCAGCGGCTGAACTCGGTCGAGGTTCAGGAGATCGTTTCGACGTCCGGCCCGGGATCGCCTCCGGCGGCGGCTATGGACAGCCTGTGCAGATAATGGTTCCAGCCCTTCTCATGATCGGCGCGTTCCTGCTCGTTCGGCAGGCCGGCATGGGTAAAGCGTACCAGGGTTCCGCTGCCCTTTTC
Organism: Phyllobacterium sp. 0TCS1.6A; assembly: GCF_026420825.1. Classification (NCBI taxonomy): domain Bacteria; kingdom Pseudomonadati; phylum Pseudomonadota; class Alphaproteobacteria; order Hyphomicrobiales; family Phyllobacteriaceae; genus Phyllobacterium; species Phyllobacterium sp. 0TCS1.6A. The sequence continues at coordinate 40,196 of NZ_JAPMAB010000014.1, read as the reverse complement.
GACGAGGTCGATCTCGATGAGGCTCGATCCCGGCGGCACGCTGTCATTGCCCTCCCAACCGAAACTATAGGCCAGGCGGTGGATCGGAATGACTTCGGTGAACTGGCCGCGCGCCGTGTATTTGTCGTTCAGGCTGACGAGATAGATGCCGCCCGGATGCGGCTCCACCGTTGCCGACACGCCGATCCAGCGCATGATCTTCTCTGGATCGGTGAGGAAGGCGAATACGGTCGCCTGCGGGGCCGCGATCTCGATCTCACGGTGAAGAGCCTCGGTCATTGGCCAGCCTCCAAATCAGGACCATTGTCTCCGCCAGCAATCTAAGCCAATGATGCACCGGCGCAAGGAACAAATTTCATGACCGGCCCGATGCAATTGCCTTCCGCTTTGTCCTTCCTGATCGATGAGGCGATCGACCTGTCCGAGGGCGATGTTTTCCTCACCACGCTCGCTGAAAGGCTGATCGCCGACGGTGTACCGCTGATCGGGGCCATGCTGACGCAGGCAGCGCCACATCCGGTGATCGAACGGCGCGCCTGGCTCTGGCGCAGTGACACCGGAAAGGTGATCGAGGCTCTGGGTTTCGGACCGCCGATGGCCGAACCCGGCCATGGCGAAATGGCTGTCGAATGGCTCAACGGGCTGGGGGCAAGGGCGGTGCGGATAGATCAGGTGGGGAGCTTGCCCGATGCCGCCCAGCTGGGTTGGGCCACCAGCCGTTCGCTTGACGACGGGGAGTTGGCCTTGCTGGCAGATGTAGCACGCTTCGCCGCCACGCCGCTGGCCCTGCTCGCGGCGCGCTCGGCGCTGAGCGGCTTGCTCACGGCATATCTCGGCCGTCGAAGCGCCGGGCAGGTGCTGGATGGCCGATTGCGCCGGGGTCCCGGCCAGACGATCACGGCGGCCGTGCTTTTCGCCGACCTGCGAGGTTTCACCGAATTATCGGAGACGGGCGCTGCGAATGAGGTGATTACAGCGCTGGATGCGTGGTTCGACCGCATCGCCGGCGCGGTTCATGCCTTCGGCGGCGAGGTGCTGAAATTCATCGGCGACGGAGTCCTCGCCATATTCCCGATCGGCGAGCGCAATGCGGCCGCTGCATGCGACGCGGCGTTGCGGGCGGTTTCCGCCGCGTGCGCGGGCATGGAGCACCTCAATCGAACCCGGGCCACGCAAGATCTGCCATTATTGTCGTTCGGCGCCGCCCTTCACCTCGGGGACATGTTGTGGGGCAACATAGGCACGGCCGACCGACTGGATTTCACCGCGATCGGTCCCGCCGTGAATCTGGTGAGCCGTCTCGAAGGCCTGTGTCGTCCGCTGGGTCGAACGGTGCTGCTGTCCGGTGCTTTTGCGGCGGAAACGACGCAGCCGCTCGTGCCGCTGGGCGAACACAAATTGCGCGGCATTGCTATGCCCTGCCAGGTGTTCACGCTGCCCTGACGGATCTCATCGGTGCCGCAGCAACTGCTTTACCGTGTCGATGAAGGCGCGCAGCTTCGGCTGTTGCTGGGCACGTCGCGGGAAATAGAGGAAAAGCCCGGGCGTTGTGGGCGAACAGGCTTCCAGAACCCGCACCAGCGATCCGGCACGGAGCTCTGCCTCGACGGCAATGTCGGCGACATAGGAGAGGCCGAGATTGCTGACGGCGAATGACGCGAGCAGCGCGCCGTCATTGACGACGATGCTGCCCGGCGGATCGACGACGACGGACGCGCCCTCGCGCTCGAATTCCCAACGATACACGACGCCGGACGACGGAAATCGGTAGCGTATGCACTCGTGCGTTGCCAGTTCTTCAAGCGTGGCGGGCACGCCGCGGGCGGCGAGATAGGCCGGACCTGCGACCACTGACCAGCTGATATCGCGCGTGAGCTTGATGCCGACCATGTCCTGTTCGACATATTCGCCGATGCGAATGCCGGCGTCGAACCCGCGCCCGAGCAGATCGACCGTTGCGTCCTCGATGGCTATCTCGACGGCGACCTTGGGATGAGCCTGCCGGAAGGCCGGCAATACGGGATCGATGATGAGAGGCACCGCCATGCGCGGCACGGTGAGCCGGAGCAGACCCGATGGTTCCTGCTGCATCGCGGCGGCGCTCGTGATGGCGTCGCTGATCTCGGCGGCAGCGGGGCGAACGCGCATGAGCAGCGCTGCTCCGGCTTCCGTCAGGCGGACCCGCCGCGTGGTCCGGACGAATAATGGCGTGCCCAAGCGCGCCTCCAACGCCCTGATCGCCTGGCTTATAGCTGCCGGTGAAACACCGAGCCTGGCGGCGGCGGTGCTGAAACCGGTCGTTTCGGCCACGGCCAGAAAGGCATTCAGCCCGGAGAAGGGGTCGGAAGGCAGTCGCATGATTATAAACTTAGACTAATTAGTCCTGAAATCCAGACGGCATTTATCGATGGAATGAGGTGGTTATCATCCCTTGATTTCAACAGGGATCAACGCCATGACAAACGTCCACGACGAAACCCCGTCATTTCCGCGCCGGCATGTTCTCGCCGGTATGATTGCTGCTGGCGCGATGGCCGGCAACACCGCTGCCGAAGCCGCGTCGGCCGCCACGCCTGCGCTCTTCCATGGCAAGACGATCATCGTCACCGGCGGAACATCCGGCATCGGGGCAGCGACCGTCGCAGCCTTCGCCCGTGCAGGAGCCAAGGTGGCATTCAACGGTCGCAGGGACACGCTTGGCCGCGAGGTTGAAAAGGCACTGCGCGTCGAAGGGGGTGAAGTCAGTTATTTCCAGTCGGACGTGCGCGATGCCGCTCAGATGGAGCGGTTTGTGACGAATGTGGTCGAACGGTATGGCGGGCTCGACGTCGCGTTCAACAATGCCGGCATAGACCTGCCGCCGGCGCCCATCGCCGAGACTGACCCGGTGGGCTTCGACGACCAGATCGCCACCAATCTGCGCGGCGTGTTCCTGTCGATGAAGTATGAACTGCCGCATCTGGTGAAGTCGGCGGGCGCCATGATCAACATGGCGTCGATTGGCGGACGCCACGCTTTCCCGAATATCCTGGCCTATGCGGCTTCAAAGGCAGCAGTCGCTCACATGACCCGCTGTGCGGCGCAGGAATATGGCCGCAATGTCCGGATCAACGCCATCGCACCGGGCGCGATCGAAAGTCCGATGCTCGAACGCGTTCGCCGTGATTGGAAGGTAACGAACGAGCAGCTGGTTGCTCCTTACCCGATGCGCCGCGTCGGCACGCCGGAGGAGGTCGCGGCGCTCGTCATGTTCCTCGCCAGCGGCCAGAGCTCCTATATCAGCGGTCATGTCATCGGCATCGATGGCGGTGACCTCCCGTAGAGGCCTCCGCCAGTGAAGCCGATATGCCGCTTGAATCAGGCCGCCTGTTTGAGGAGATCGCGCTCCTGATTGCTCCAATCGGCGTACCATTTCTGGAACAGGTCGAGCTGAGCCTCGCAATAGCGACGCTGGCTGTCCGACAGCTTGTCGGTCTCGTTGAAATGCAGTTCATATTCCGGGTTTCCGGTCAGCACCATCATGTGCTTGTAGAAGAGCACGAGATCCGGGCCCTCGTCGAAGGAGGAGAGCACGCCCAGAGCCGCTTCAAGCTCGAGCGCGAGTTTGCGCGCCGCGGCATTGCCCGCTGCGGCAGCCTTCGACAATGAAACCAGAAGCTGCACTTCCTTGGGCAGCACGTTGCCGATGCCGGTGATCGCGCCTGTTGCACCGCAATTGACGAATCCATGGAAGACATTGGTGTCGACGCCGACCATGAGCGTGACGTTCTCATCCTTGCTGGTGATGTTCTCCGCGGCATAGCGCATGTCTGAACTGCCGCCAAACTCCTTGAAGCCGATCAGGTTCGGATGTTCGGCGCGAAGCGCGAAGAACAAGTCGGCGCGGGTTGCAAAGCCATAATACGGGCTATTGTAGATGACGGCGGGAAGGTCTGGAGCGGCCGTCAGGATCGCCTTGAAATGGGCCTTCTGCGCCGTGACGGAAGAGCCGCGCGACAGAACGCGCGGAATGACCATCAAGCCTTTCGCACCCACCTCCTGTGCGTGCCTCGCATGGGCCACTGCAACTGAAGTGTTCACAGCGCCGGTGCCGACGATCACGGGGACGCCGGCCTTGACCAGGGCCTCTACACCGGCCATGCGCTGCGCATCGGTGAGAAGCGGCCAGTCGCCCATCGAGCCGCAATAGACCACCGCGGACATGCCGCTGGCGATCAGTTCCTTGCCCTTGCGCACGAGCGCGTCGAAGTCAGGGGTGCGGTCGTTCTTGCACGGCGTCATGAGCGCTGGGATGCAACCTGAAAAGATAGTGTCGGTCATGATTTCTCCTCGTCCTGCCGCCAGTCCGCCGTGGCGGTTCCGCTGCATGATCTATCTGAACTGCAAGCAATATATAACATGTATTCTTTTTGTCGACATCTTTTATGCGCTGAGGCAGAATGATGGTGGAGGACGGGAGGCGGGCGCCGAATGCGCTTGATCCCAAGGGTGCTCTTGCCTATTCCTAGGCTTACATAGAAGGACATGCGATGAACCAGAAACAGGCGCTCCCGTCACCGGACCGGAAGAAGGGCTCGGGGGCCAAGTTCGTCTACGACATATTGCGGGACGAGATCATCAGCCTGCAATTGCCCCCTGGAAGTCCGATCGATGAAAACCAGCTGGCCGAGCGCTTCGAAATGTCCCGAACGCCGATCCGCGAAGCGCTGGTTCGGCTGGGCAGCGATGGCCTGGTGACCGCGCTTCCCAATCGGTCGACGGTGGTGTCGAACATCGATTTCCTCGGGCTTCCGGCATTCTTCGACGCGATGACATTGATGTATCGCATGACGACGCGGCTGGCCGCGCGCAATCGGACCGCCGACGACCTGCAGATCATCCGCGCGCATCAGGAAGATTTCGCACGCGCCGTTCGCGAGCAGAATGCGCTGAAGATGATCGCCACCAATCGCGACTTTCATGCTGCCATCGCCGATGCCGGCCGCAATCCCTATTATGCCAGCCTCTTTGCCCGTCTCCTCGATGAGGGGCGCCGGCTGCTCCGGCTCTATTATTCTTCGTTCGCCGACCGCCTGCCCGAACAATATGTGGTCGAGCATGAGGACATGATCCGCGCCATCGAAGAGCAGGACATCGATCTCGCCGACAGCCTCGCCAGCGGACATGCGGACCAGATCGTCAAACAGATCCGCAAGCTCATCACGGAAGACCGCCGCGAGCAGATCAGGATCTGATCACCGCCGACAACTCCAATACTGCCGATCACGCCGCGCCACGCGACAGGTGCAGGCGTGGCTTTGCCGTCACGCTGGCGGACTGACATCGCCCGGAACCCGCTTTGAACGGCTGCTTGCACGAAAACCGTTGACAGCTCCCGATTGTGTATACTTATAATATACACCAAAAATGCAAAGGGGAATGCGCATGCCTATTGTGGACGAAAGTCCGGCCCGCAGGGGCTTGGCCGACAAGATCACGGCCATATCTCAAGCGGTCCTGAGCCTGGAGAAGTTTCTCGCGGGCGTTTTCATCACCATCCTGCTCGTGCTGATCCTCACCAATGTCGTGACGCGCTTTGCCAAGATGCCGATCTACTGGATCGACGAGGCATCGATATTCTCGATGATCTGGCTGGGCTTCATCGGCGCGTCGGTCATGACGCGGCTGCGCATGGATTTCGCGGTGACGCTGCTGTCCGACAGCCTGCCGCCGGTATGGGTCGGGCGATTGCGGGCCCTGGCCACCGGGCTTTCCCTGTGTTTCGCAGTAGGCTTCATCGTGATGTGCTGGAACTGGATGGACCCGATCGGCATCGCGTCGCATGGTTTCGATCCCAGGGCCTTCGCCGCCGAAAGCTTCAATTTCCTTTACTCCGAAAGGACGCAGACGCTGGAATGGCCCACATGGGTCGTCAATCTCATCCTGCCGATCTTCTCGGTGACATTGACCCTGCACTGCCTCGCCAATCTGCTGGAAGACCTCGGCTTCGCCGAAAAGCGCAAGCAGATGGCTCTCGCCAATGCCGAAGGAGCCGCATGATGATTACCTTTTCGGCAATGGCATTGCTGATGCTGATCGGATTGCCGATCTCGATCGTGCTGTGCCTGACGGCTGTTGCCTATATCTGGCAGACCGACAATTCTGTTCTGTTCGTGTCGTTTCCGACCCAGATGTTCACCGGTCTGGACAGTTATGGGTTGATTGCCATCCCGCTCTTCATTCTCATTGGCGAAATCATGAATGGCGGCGGCATCACCCGCCGCATCATCGACATGGCCATGGCCTTTGTCGGCGCGCTGAAAGGCGGGCTGGCCTATGTCAACCTCCTCGCCAACATGTTTGTCGCCTCCATTCTCGGCTCGGCTGCGGCGCAGGTGGCCCTGATGTCGCAGATGGTCGTGCCTGAAATGGAACGGAAGGGCTACGACAAGACTTTCGCCGCAGGCCTGACCGCCTATGCGGGCATGCTCGGGCCGATCATCCCGCCATCCATCATGTTCGTCGTCTATAGCGTCATCGCGCAGGTCCCCGTCGGCACCATGCTGGCGGCAGGTATCATTCCGGGCCTGCTGCTCTCCGTCGCCTTCTGCGCGATCATCGCCCTGATGGGCTTCATCTACAATTATCCGCGCGGCGAGCGCCTGGCCTTCAGGCGCCGCGTCGAGATCGTGGTGAGCGCGCTGCCGACATTGACGATTCCGCTGATCATCGTCGGTTCCATCGTCACCGGCATTGCCAACCCCACCGAGGCGGCCGCCATGGGCGTCGTCGCTGCCATATTCGTCGGCCGCTTCGTCACCAAGGACCTCAGCCTCGACAAGCTTCCGTCCATGTTCGTCAAGGCGGGCGTGCTTTCCGCCGGCATATTGTTCCTGATCGCCGCTGCGGCGGTCTTCTCCTGGGTGCTCGTATACGGCATGGTGCCGCAGCGCGTGGCCGCATGGATACAGACCATCGCCAGCGATCCCATCATGTTCATGCTCCTGGTCAACGTCATTCTGCTCGTTATCGGCACGGTGATCGACGGGGCGCCGGGCCTGATCATGACGGTGCCGATACTGCTCCCCATCGCCACGGGTGTCTATGGCATCGACCCGGTGCATTTCGGCGTCGTCGCGGTGATCAACCTCGTGCTCGGCTTTCTGTCACCGCCTGTCGGCCTGAACTTCTTCATCGCTTCGGCGGTAACCGGCGCGAAGCCGGGCAAGATGTTCATCGTCACGCTGCCGTTCTTCTTCATCAGCTGCATCATCCTGGTGCTGCTGTCGATCTTCCCGGTTCTTTCGACCTATTTCTCATAACCACACGCGACAAGGAACAAACCAATGCCATTCACTCGGCGCTCATTCATCAAGGCAGCATCGCTCGGTTCGGCGGTGGCGCTTGCTACACCTTCATTGCTTCGTGCCCAGGAATCCAAGGTCTATCGCCTTGGCATCACCACGCCGCCCGGCCATCCCTGGAACATTGCCGCCGAGGCTGTGGGCAAGCGTCTCCAGGAAGAAAGCAATGGCCGGCTTTCCATCCAGGTCTTCCCGTCCAACCAGCTCGGCAATGAAGGCGCAATGCTGCAGCAGATGCAGTCGGGCGCGCTCGATCTCGCCTGGATCATGACCGCGGAGCTCGGCTCGCGCATTCCGCAGATTGCCGCCATCAATGCGCCCTGGCTGGTGACGAGCACCGAAAATGTCGCCAAGCTCGTCCGTCATCCCGTCGCCATGAAGCTGCTCGAGGTGCTGCCGGTCGAGACCGGAACGATCGGCCTCGGCTATGGCATCACCACGCTCCGCGTCGTGTTCACCGGCAATGTGGTCAATGGTATCGAAGACATCAACGGCATGAAGCTGCGGATCAACACCACCCCGGCCTATCGTGACTTCTACCAGCTTCTGGGTGCTGCGCCGACGCCTATTCCCACACCGCAGGTATTCGACGCGATGTCCAATGGCCAGGTGGACGGCCTCGAGGCGGATCTCGATCTGTCGTGGAACCAGCGCTACGACAAGGTGGCGAAGACCATGCTGCGCATGAACGCCATCTTCATGCCATGCGTCGCACTGGTTTCGGCACGGGTCTGGAAGAACGTACCGGAAAGCGACCGCGCGCTGATCACCCGCCTGATCCAGGAAGAACTAGCGAAACAGGTGGATGCGACGGTGGCGAACGAGGCGGCCTTGCTGCAGAACTTCAAGGATACCGGCATCAAGATCGTCGATGTCGACCTCAAGAACAGCGCCGATATCATCAAGGCATATGATGAAATCTGGCTTCCAAAAGCGCCGATCCTGAAGGAGCTTCGCGAAGTGGGCGCCTCGCTCTGATCTGAATGCGAATATCGAGGTCCCGGCGCTTCCGGACCTCGATTTCGGTTCGCCCGTGATTGGCCGTTACTGGTAGAGCGGCTTGGCGCGGCTGTTCACATTGTCGCTCTGCGGCGGGACCGGCCCATACTGGCGCACGGTTCCGTAGCGTTTATTGCGTACTTCGACGCCACCGCCTTCAAGGACCGTATAGACGACGTCGCCATTCTGCGAGGTGACGCTTTCACCGGGCGTGCCTTCGCCGCGGATGATCTTGTTTATCCTGTCGAGAGTGGAAAGTTCAGCTGAACGCTTTGGCGCCGCATGGGCATCGACGCCGGCAAGGGCGCCGTACACCAGCGACACCGCGAATATGGTACTGATCACCTGTCGCATGTCTGGTCTCTAGAATCCGGAAAGTTGCGGATACAACCATATCGTCAGCTTGGTTGCATAGCCATAGCGCAGACGTACACATGCTGCTAGCCATGGTCACCCTCCTTAATCAGTGGGCCGCAATCAGTGGGCGGCGACGCTCGCCTCGTCGATATGGGCCGTCGCATAGACCTTGCGTGCGATGGCCGCCAGTAGCAGCAATGTTATGGTTGCGACGGCGCAGCAGACGGCAAAGCCGAGCGAGAAGCCTGTCCGCGCCGTTTCCAGCCAGGCCGGAGCCACGGCGTTGCCCATGGTCTTCGCGACCTCGACCGCACCCGTCAAGGTGGTCGATACCGCCAGCGCCTGCGCGCTGCTCAGCCCCGCGAGATCGACGCCTTCCATCGTCATGCGATAGACGATGGTGCCGATGCTTCCAAGGATAGCAACACCCAGCGCGCCGCCGAATTCCGCGCCGGTTTCGGATATGGCCGAGGCAGAACCCGCACGCTCGGGCGGAGCCGTGCCGACGATCAGGCCGGTCGTGGTCAGGATCACGGGCACGAAGCCGAGGCCGACCAGCATGCTTGCACCAAGGACGCCCAGCAGGCTCTCCGAATAGGCGGCCATCGCCATGACTGCGGTGCCGAGGGCATTGACCACCAGGCCAAGCAGAATGGTCTTGACCTGCCCGAAGCGATTGACGACGCGATAGGCCTGGAGCGACATCACCGTGAATACGAGCGCCGACGGCACGGACCAGAGCGCGGCCTCCAGCGGCGACAGGCCCAGCACCAGCTGCAGGAACAGGTTCTGGAACAGGAACACGCCGAAAACGAAGAACACGCCGGCGAGATTGACCATCAACGAGGCCGTGAATGCCGGTATGCGGAATAGCGCAAGGTCGATCAGCGGATGCGCAAGCTGTTTCTGCCGGCGGACGAACCAGACGCCAACCAGCACGCCAACCGCGATCGGCACCAGCTGCGTTGGCTCGAAGCCATAGGCGGCCATGTGCTTGAAGCCGTATATGACCGGCAAGACCGTCGCCAGCGAGAGAACAACGCTGAGAAGGTCGAGCTTGCCGCCTTCGTCATTCTTGTATTCCGGCAGCAGGAACGGTGCCGCGATGAGCAGCGCGGCCATGATGGGGATATTGATCAGGAACACCGAACCCCAATGGAAATATTGCAGCAGGCCGCCGCCGATCAGGGGTCCGACCAGGCCGCCCAGGGCGAAGGCCGTGCCCCAGATGCCGATGGCGCGCGTCCGTTCGGCCTCGTTGTGGAAGAGGTTGACGACCAGCGACAGCGTCGAGGGGGCGATCGTCGCGCCGGCAATTCCGAGCAGCGCCCTCGCGATGATCAACTGCTGAGCCGTACTGGAAAACGCGGCCAATGCCGATGCCACGCCGAAGGCGAAGGCACCGACGAGCAGGACGCGCCTTCTGCCTATGCGGTCTCCGAGCGTGCCCATCGTGACGAGGAAGCCGGAGACCATGAAGCCGTATATGTCGTTGATCCAAAGCAGTTCCGACGCAGATGGATCGAGATCGGCCATGATCGCGGGCATCGCCAGGAACAGCACGGACAGGTCCATGGAATAGATCAGGCAGGCGATGGACAGCACGCAGAGGCCGATCCACTCGCGGCGCCCCGCAAGTTGTTCGCTTCTCGCTTTCAGGTTCTCATGCATGAATCGCCTCCCGATTCTCGAATATTGCGGTTCCGCGAACCGATGCCGGCATTCGGCGCAGCATGGACATGCTGATTCGCCCGGGCCGTCAATCGCTATCGCGATCCTTGTCGATTGCCAACCGGCCTATCGTGCGCGCACGAGGCCGGCAGGCTGGGCTGCCTTTGCGGAGACAGGCTGCGAGCGGAACGGAAAGACCGCCCTCAGGCCGGCATCGCGCAGCCACAGGCCGCCCCACATGAACAATCCGAGATAGAGACTGAAGAATACATGGCTGAACAGCGGGCTTTCGGCCCTGATCTGCGTTGCCATGGCTCCGCCCAGGATGCCCATCATCAGCACGGCTCCGAGAACGCTCGTGCGCGGTATGAGATAGAGCACAAGACAGCCCAATTCGATAAAACCGATCAAATAGGAATAGCCCGCCGGCCATCCGAGCTGCGCCAGCGTATCTTCGGCGACGGGCAGGCCCAGCAATTTGGGCGATATGGACGCTGCGAGCATGAACAGGGCAAAGAGCCCTGTCAGAATTCGGCCCGACCAGAGCATGGTGGATGCGTTCATGATCTTACTCCTTGAAGTGCAGTGATGCGGTCGGGCCCGTGGCTCGCGCAATGCGTGTTTCGGTTGGGTATCAGCTCGCGTCGGCAGGCATGCCCGCAGGATCCATCCAGACCAGTTCCAGGACATGGCCATCCGGGTCCTCGACGGCGCGGTTGTACATGAAACCGAGATCCATCGCGGCGCGCACGTCGATCTTGCCACCGGCGGTTTTTGCCGCCTCGACGAGCCTGTCGACGTCCTCGCGACTATCCAGGGAGAGGGCGATCATCGCCCCGACGGCGCCGCGCGGATCGGCGATGGGCTTGTGGCTGAACGATTTGAAATAGTCGCGGGTCAGCAGCTGGAACGTGATCACATCCGACCACATCATGCTCGATGCGCGCTCGTCGCTGAACTGTTCGTTCTTCTGGCAGCCCAGCATCTCGTAGAAGCGGGTTGCGGCAGCGATATCTTCAACAGGCAGGTTCAGGAAAATCATCTTCGGCACGGTAGCTACTCCATTTTGCGTTTCGTTCTGCAACCAGTGACCCGAATCTGAAGTTCACGACATTATTGCAGCAGCGTCAGGTGAACTTCAGGTTCGAGAGGGTCACTAGCAACGATATGTTTCCAGTGTGGTTTCGGAATTGAAATATGCTCCGGCACCAGCGCCTAGAGAGGCATATTTCAATTCCATCACACTAGGACGGTCGAGGGAGCGCCGATCCTACACATCTGGAAAATTATTTCGAAAGATTGCTGCCGCAGGCGGAAAAGTGCCGCGAGAAGCGTTATCCGCTGACGGAAGTCGAGCAGGGAGTGTCCGAAGCTTTCGCCTCGGAGGCCCGGGGTGCCGGTGCGGTGCCAGCCGGTCGCAGGGCGACGGTTCTGTCGGGAGCTCTTATTTCAGGCTGGGCGATGGGCTGGTCGTTGGCGATTGACCGAAACAGTTTTCTTGCCGGCGTCGCGCGCCATTCAACCCGGCCGGGCTGGACCGCCGAATAGCGCCACGGCGTGGTGATGAACTGGAAATGCTCGACCGACAGCAGGGAAAAGGCCAGCTGCCTCATCACGCCGGGGGTCATTCCGGGGTCGGTGCTGATCGAACGCGCGACGGCATTCAGGAACCCGACCAGCCGTAACGGATTGAAGAGGACGCCGCTGCGGACCCTTTTGACGATGGCGGCGCCGAAAGCGTGCTGCCGCTGTATCCTGCCGATATCGGTGCCATCGCCGATGCCATAGCGCGCCCGCACATAGCCAAGCGCCTGTTCGCCCCGGAGGGTTTGCCAACCGGCGGGCAGATCCAGCTGGCTATATTGATCCCGCACCGCTTGCGGCAGGCAGACGCTTACGCCGCCAATGGAGTCCACCACGGACTTGAATCCATTGAAATCCACCATTGCCGCATGGTCGATATAGACCCCCGTCAGCTTCTCGACCGTCTTCCAGAGGCAGCCGACGCCGCCCGAGCTGAACGAGGAGTTGATCATGCCGAGATGCTTCTTCTGCCCCGACCAGCCATCGCCTGATTGGCAGGCCGGCAGCTGGATCAGAAGATCGCGCGGAAAGCTGATCACCGTCGCCTCGCGGCGTTGGCTCGAAACATGGGCAAGCATGATCACGTCGGCGCGCTCGCCATCATAGGCGCCGTATTCGGCATTCATGCCGTCGCGTTCATCCGAGCCGATCAACAGGATGTTCAGCGAATTGGTATCGGTCTTGACCGGCCGGGCATCACCAAGGTCCTCAGACACAAGCGCGATATGACTGAGATTGGCCGTGATCGAAAGATATATGCCGCAACCGGCGAGGAATATTGCGAGCATCGCGACGCCGGCAATCGCGAGCGACAGGCGGAGCCGGCGTCTTCTTTGGCTGGAGATGGCCGGATTTGTGGATTTCGATGGTTCGCCGGTCGACTCGCTCGTCACATTGTTCTCCAGCACGGGGCCGACGACACCCGGTGCAGCAATATTCGCCGGGGGCGGTTACCCTGCCGGCTGGAATACTAAACATACCTCGATGAAAGGCAAGATCGCTGGGAAAGGCAAGATCGCTGGGAAAGGCAAGACAACCGGGAAAGGCCAGACAACCGGAAAAGGCCAGATCACCCGCAAGCCGTTACGCTTGCACTTCCCCGTCGGACAGGGTCGCACCTTGACGGTAGAGCATGACTGGACGGACCTCATAGGTTGCGGTCGGATTGGCGCGGCGAAGCTGCCGTGCCACGTCGATTGCGGCATCGAGCGACGGGCGCTCCACGACATAGAAGCCGAGAAGCTGTTCCTTGGTCTCCGCAAAGGGACCGTCGGTTATGAAACCTTCGCCCTTGCCGCGCAGCGTCGCGGCTTCGCGCGTCGGTCCGAGCCGGGCACAAGGGCCCATGGTCTTGTCGCTGATCAGGCGTTGATTGACCTCGAGCAGTTCCTCCATGAGTGCGGAATCTTCCTCTTTGGTCCAGGATGCGACTATTTCTTCCTCGTGATAGGCCAGTATCGCATAGAACATGAATTTCCTCCCTCGCGGTACGACGCTCCGCCGTCCGATATTGGCGCCGACTCCAAACTGATCCTGCCGCGACCGTCAACCCGTATTTTGGTGGCATTGATGCGCCGCACATGCGTCCGCCGCCCTCAAAGTTTCAAACATTGGTCACAATGCAGACCAACGGCTGTCATCAGCTGGCAGTAGCTTGCTGCCACACAACATGATGAAGGATAGCGACGATGGCAAATTTGGACCCGACACTGGATGAATTGCTGGACGACCCGATCATCCGCCTGGTCATGCAGAGCGACGGGGTCGCGCGCGAAGACGTGCGGCTTGCAATGAACGCGGCGAAAATCAGGTCCGCCATCGCAGACGCCGGCATATCGGACGCCGCCTTGCGCTACTCCAACAGCGCCATCGCCTCTGCCTGCTGCTCCTTCCGTTGATACAGATCCGGCGGGCATTGCGCCGGTCGTCGAGGTCCATCGCTGTCCGGCCTGAGCCCGGATAGGCCCGCTTGATCGTCGTCATGCCGGTTGACGGCTTTGTGAACGGCCGCACAGCCGGTGAAGTGCTAGGAATGCCCCCGGCGATTGCGTCGAGAGGGGGCGCCAATGATAAATAACCAGATGCACCGGCAGGTATTCCTGCTCGCCACCGCGCAAGCACTGTTCCAGACCACATCGGTGCTGGTCGTCACTGTCGGTGGTCTTGCGGGCGGAGCGATCACCGCCCGGCCGGAACTGGCGACGCTGCCGGTAGCGGCCATGTTGCTCGGCACTGCCTGTGCCACCTTTCCAGCATCGATGTGGATGGCGCGCGTAGGCCGGCGCACGGGGTTCATTACCGGCGCCGCTCTCGGTGTTGCCGGCGGCGTGCTTGCCGCACTCGGCATCTGGCTGGGCTCGCTGCTGCTGCTGTCATTCGGAACCCTGCTTGTCGGCGCCTACCAGGCCTTCGCGCAATTCTACCGCTTTGCCGCCAGCGAGGTCTCCGACGAAGCTTTCAAGTCCAGGGCGATATCGATCGTTCTCGGCGGCGGCGTAGTCGCCGCCCTGGCAGGACCGATGCTCGGCCAGATAGGCGGGCCCATCCTGCAGCCGGAATATGCCGGTTCGTTCCTCCTTCTGTCGCTTGTCTCGCTGATCGCCGCCTGCCTGTTGACGGGATTGAAGGTACCGGCGGTGCAGGCCGTGGCCGAAAACACCGGTCGTGGCCGGCCGCTGGCTCAGATCGTGTTTCAGCCCACCTATTTCGTCGCGCTGTTCGGCGCGGTCACGGGTTATGGCATCATGATCCTGGCGATGACGGCGACACCCATCGCCATGACGCATCATGATCATGACCTGGCAAGCACCGCGACGGTCATCCAGTTGCACGTGCTCGGCATGTTCCTGCCGTCCTTCGTCACCGGATCGCTGATAGCCCGGTTCGGTGTCCTGCGCATCATGCTTGCCGGCCTCGCCCTGCTTGCAGGACACGTGCTCATGTCGCTCAGCGGAACCGGCTTCAGCTCGTTTGCGGGTGCTCTCGTCCTCCTGGGGATAGGCTGGAACTTTCTCTATATCGGCGGAACGGCCCTGCTGACCGGCACCTATACGGCTGCCGAGAAAGGGCGCGCCCAGGCGACCAATGATATGACGATCTTTGTCGTTGGTCTTGCCTGTTCGTTCGGCTCCGGGGTCCTGCTGCAATATGTCGGGTGGCAGGCGCTGAACATGCTGCTCCTGCCATGGATGGCGATTGCCGCGCTGGCATTGCTCTGGCTCGGCTATCGCCAGCGCCGTGTGATGGAGCCGGCCGACGCCGGCTGAACAGAGGCAGCGATTGCTGCCGGTCGGCTTGCTGCACGCTTACAGCTGCCCTCCAGTCTCAGAACCGCACTGCAACCTCTGCGGTGATGGAATTGTCGTTGGCGCCAGTGGAATAGCGGCCGGTATAGCCAAGGCCGAGTGTCGTCCGCCTGCCTATGTTGACGTCCAGTCCCGCTTCGAGGTTGAGCGCATTCTCCGCGATTGGCAGGCCGCTGACGGTGAACGGCGCGCCCCCCGCAAAGGCGTAGCGGCCTGTTGGCACGACATCCCCCAATGAATGCTGCCAGCCGAGCATGCCATGGCCGACAATGCTGATCATTTCATTGACCGCGAAAGTCCGCGAGGCCCGGAGGCCGAGTGTCGTCGTCACGTCCGACGTGCCGGGCAGACCAGACAAGGCCGTGGGGCCGCCCTGTTCGGCAAAGCCCTCGGTCTTCATGTGCGCATGGCTGACGCCGGCAAATGGCTCGAACACGGCAAATGGCGTGGCGATCGTGTAACCGACCTCGCCGAAGAACTGAGCCGTCTGCGCACCAAAGGCGGCCTCGTTCTTGTCGATAATGCCGAACCATTGGGCCGTGCGGCTGCTCTCGATGTCATGCTGTGCCAGATTGACGCCAAAGCGAAGGCCAAGCGCGTCCCATTGGGTGCCGGCATAGACACCCATCTGGTAGCTGTCCACATTGGCATTGCCCCTGGCCGAATTCAGCGATGTGTTGCCGTATCCAGCCATGAGGCCAAGCCGCCAGGTGTCGGCCACGATGCCATCCAGACCGGTAATGAGCCCGCCGCTTCTGCCCGTTTGACCGGAAGCATTGCCGTCGCCATCGACACTGGACCAGGTTCCGTAAGCCTCTCCCCAAAGCGTGACGGTGCCAGCGGGCCTGTTCTTCGGGTCGATGCTTGCGAAAGCCTGTGCCGACGTGGCGCCTGGAACAGGCGCATAGGCGAGGGGTGCAGTTGTCGGTTGTTCTTTCGCTGCAACGCCACCGAAAGCGCCGCGGACCCGGTTCGTCACCGCGTCCGATGCGAAATGACCAGCCGTCATCACCGCCCCGCCTACCGTGGCGTTCACTTCGCCGCTGAGCAGGTCGTAATTGGCCGCATCTTCGATCTTGGAGAAGAGCAACTTGTTGAACAGCGGATTGCCGAGGCCGAGCGATTTGACGGCCTCGCCGACCGCATTCTGATTTTGGCTGTCGGCACCGGCCAAATTCAGTTCCTGCGCCCCGGCGATTTCTTCCACCGGGTTCTGTTTCTCGTTGTCTATGCCGGCCACGGCCGGTTCCTGCACCAGGTGGAATCCCAGCAGCACGTCCTTGTCGGTATAGTCGAGCTTGGCGCGGACATATCTGTATTGGGGCGTGACCGTTTCGAACGTGCCCTTCAGTTCACCCGCGGTCAGAACGGCGTACCGATTGTCGAACAGTCCCTTGATCTGGTCCTCGCTCAGCAGCGCCGGTTCATCGACCATCCGGACAGCCACCGTTCCACCGTTGATGGTGGCTGTCTTGCCGACCAGGATGCGATCGGCTGTGGTCTTGTCGGCGGCAATCTCGATATCGAGCGTGCTGCCCGAATCAAAGATGGCGTCATCCCGTACGTGGAACTCGCCGACCGAATTGCCGGGTGAAACCGTGCCGCCGCGGGAGACATGCAGTCCGGCGACAGTGCCGACGCCGTTCAAATGGCTGCGCACATCCACAAGCCCGCCGAGCGTGCCATTGACGGTAAGCATGCCATCGCCCGCGACCGTCGTGCCGGTGAAGCTCTGTGCAAAATCGCCATCAACCGTCAATCGTCCGGGTCCGGCCTTGAACAATTCTCCGCTACCGGAGAGTCCGCTGGACAGGGTGACATTGTTCGACTTGTCGCTGATATCCAGCGTCCCGCCGCCTGCTTCTATTGCCAGCTCCCGGCCGAGACGGGTAAATTCGCTACCGTCGATGCGCAACTTCCCCTTGTCCAGGCGCAGCTTGGCGCTTGATGGACCGAGGGCGGCATCCTCGGTCACAACCACGGTACCATTGTCGGCGACGAGGACTTCGTCGATGAAGCTGTGATCGTCGATGCAATAATCCTGTACGGACTTGGCGTAACGCGCATTTCCGCCGGCGCAATCGAGTAGCGTCTTCTTCTCCGCCTCTGTCAGGTCTTTCAGCTCATTCGGGATGATCGGAAGCGGCGGAGGATTCGACGAATCTTTTTCCACGATTTGCCCCAGATAGACGTCCCGGCGCAGATTGTTGCGTGTCAGATGGAAGATGCCGGCATTTTCGGCAAATGTGGAAGCATTGCCGTTCCAGGCCAGGCGAACCTTGTATTGCTCGCCTTCGGCGGTTTCGTCATATTTCTGCAGGATAGGCCCAACCCAGCGCAGATTGTGCGCGAAAAGAGCATGATCCGATAATTTACCGTCGCGTTCCGGCTTGTCGATGATGCCGACATATTGGTCGTCCGGCCGATCGTTGATGACATACCATTTGGCGAAAGGTCTCGCCGGCATGATATGGTCGATCTTCACGCGGTCCCACCCATTCCAGCCTTTTATGTCACCATCGCCCGCCATGGTTGGCCAGGTATAACGTCCATCCTGCAATGCGTGGCTCTCAAACAGCTCTCGCTCGCTGTCCGTCTGGACGAGCTGATATTGGTGCTTGAAGGTATTCAATGTTGTCGGTTCATTGCCTGCCTTGGGATAGGTGGCTCCTTGCGGCAAGCCCTGCTCTGAAACGTCACCCGCATTGAAATCGCCAACAAGAAAAGTGGGCAGTTTCCTATCGCCAGCCCACGACACGAGCTGCCTTGCCTGATCGAGGCGGCTTGTTGGTCTGCCTGGGTTGAGGTGGACCGAAACCATCGTCGTTTCCGGCCTTTCCTTGGTTCCATCAACAATAAAATGACGTCCGTCCCCAAACGTTGACGCCCCGGGCGGTGTATTGGTGCCTATGATGCCGGGCAGGCGACTGATAACAGCGTCACCCGAGGCCGGTTGCGCACCCCGATAGGTATGGACCGATTGTGCTTCGTTCAAAGCCGTTTTCATCGACGCTAAGATATATACTTCCTGCAGCGCGATCACGTCGAACTTGCCGTTGAGAAAGAAGGTCACGATCTCTTTCAACGGGGCCGTTGCGAAAAAGTCCACATTATAAGTGAGGATCTTAATCGAATCCTCGGCACTATTGCCGTGCGTTATACCTGCGAGGAATGAAAACAATATCGTCGTGCAATAAAGAATATTATTCTTTTTCATAATGAAACCTGAAAACAATAAAATATAAAAATGCAGGGAAAATCTGCCGTCGAAACTATCGCTCGTTCCTAGCGCAGGAATGTATAAGTTTAGTGACAGTCCGCTCCGACGCCGGACAAACCGCTCGGCGTTTGACGAGCGAGTGGGATTCGTCGATATGCCGCGGCGTGTCGTCCGGGCACCCTCGACGTTGCGGTCAGTTCCAGTCGCTAGTCATGCAGCCGGGCTTCGATAGGCGGCCCTATGACGAGATCGCTGAACGTGACCTCGAAACCCTCGCGCTGCGGAGAACAGCCCATGATGCCGACGCAAACCGTTGCCGACGGTGGAAAATATGCAAGGCGCACGGGCATCCAATGGCCGGTGGCGGCATCGAGATACTGCACGCGCACGGCTTCCCTGTGGCGGGTGAGCCTTATCCTGACGTCGGCGGTGCTGGCCGGGATCTGCACGAGCGACCAGTCGGAAGCATCATTGGTGACGACGACGGAGAGATACATGGTGCCGTCGGTGAACTCGATGCCGGCCTTGATCCAATGCGTCTCGCTCAGCCGCATCATCAGGCCGGCCTGATCGTAAAGGGCCTCGTACTTGCCGTTTATGGTCACTTCGGCGGTGAAGTCGCCACTCACCGCCCTATGGAGGAAATGACCATTGTCGCGCCAGAAACCATAGAAGGTCTCGCGCCAGAAATCCGTGTCCTTGCCGGTTCTCATCTCCAGTGCGTCGCCCGCGATCCGGTAATGCGGCGGTTCATTCAACCAGGTCAGTTCTTCGAAAGGGCCGGGCATTTTCATCTCCAGGGCTGCGCTCGATGCTTGCGGCCCATCTTGGATCAGCGCCTGATGGCCCGCAAGGGCGCGAAAGCCGGTCGATCACGCCCTGTCACTCTCATTAATGTGAGTTGATGCGCCATTGCCGCCCGGTCTATGGTTCTGCCTCACTTCTGGACGGCCGAATGACACTTTTTGTTATCACATTGCTGAGTTTTATCGCCCTTGTCTGGCTGGGCTCGCTCTACATGCCGAATTGACGCCGGCAACGGCTCTTCCTGCGCAAAGGCAAATCAGCGGCACAGACATCGTTGTATTCCACGATCCAATCGAGCATGATGCTGCAATGCAGCGCCGTTGCCGCCGCGATGGCAGGCGCCGGGAACCTATCGATCGGAAAGGAATGCCTGATGATGACGAATGCAGCCGGGAACAGCGCCATCGTCAAAGGGGAGGCTATCCTCACAGTTGAAAATCTGACCATCGATCTTCCGAGGGGAATGGAGCGACGCCACGCGGTCGAGGACATTTCCTTCGAGCTCCGTTCTGGGGAGATCCTGTGCATCATCGGCGAGTCGGGTTCGGGAAAGTCCGTTACCGCGAATGCCATCATGGGCCTGCTGCCGTCGTCGATCCGTCCCAGCAGGGGCGCGATCCGCTTCAAGGATATGGACATCCTCAAGGCGAGGGAGGAGGATGTGCGCGCACTGCGCGGCCGCGCCGTCTCGATCATTTTCCAGGACCCGCTCTCCGCACTCAACCCGCTGATGACCATCGGCTCGCAGATCGCCGAGGTCATGGAAGTGCATGGTGTCGGAACGCCGCAAGGCCGGGCACAGGCGGTGCTCGATCTGCTCGATGAGGTGGGGCTTCCCGATCCGCTTCTCATACAGCACCAGTATCCGTTCCGGCTGTCGGGCGGACAACGGCAGCGGGTGATGATAGCCATGGCCCTCGCGCTCGGCCCGGACGTGCTGATCGCCGACGAACCGACGACGGCGCTCGATGTGACGACGCAGGCGCAGATCCTGGAGCTGATCCGCAAGATCCAGCGCGACAAGCATATGAGCGTCATGTTCATCACGCACGATTTCGGGGTTGTCGCCGAGATTGCCGATCGGGTCGTCGTGATGGAGAAAGGCAAGATCGTCGAGCAGGGAAAGGCGGATGACGTGCTCAATCATCCAGCGCATCCCTACACGCAGCGCCTCACGGCCGCCGTTCCGCGGATGCGGGACAAGGACAGGCTCAGCGATGCGAAATCGCCCGTCGTGCTTGAGGTGCAAAAGCTCAACAAGATCTATACGAGCGGCGGCAGTTTCTTCACGAAGGGGCGCCGGGTCCATGCCGTGAACGATGTGAGCTTCAGCATCCAAAAAGGCCGCACGCTCGGCGTCGTCGGCGAGTCGGGTTCCGGAAAGTCTTCGCTCGGACGCGTCCTCCTCAAGTTGATGGACGCGGACGGCGGCAGGATATTGTTCAACGGGCAGGACATTGCCCCGCTGGACGCCAATCAATTCCGTCCGCTGCGGCCATATATACAGATGATTTTCCAGGACCCGTTCGCTTCGCTCAATCCGCGCCACACGATCGGGCAGATTCTTGTCGTCGGGCCGATGGCGCACGGCGTCAGCGCCGCGGATGCAAGAGCGAAGGCGCTTGAACTTCTCAAGCTCGTCGGTCTGGATGAAGGCGCTTACAATCGCTATCCGCATGAGTTCTCGGGCGGGCAGCGGCAACGGGTCGGCATTGCACGGGCGCTGATGTTCGATCCCGCGCTTCTCGTTGCCGATGAAGCCGTATCGGCGCTCGACGTTTCAATTCAGGCGCAGATCCTCGAATTGCTCACGAAGGTCCAGAAATTGCTCGATGTGGCGATGATCTTCATCACTCACGATCTACGCGTGGCAAGCCAGATCTGCGACGATATCGCGGTGATGTATCGCGGTCAGATAGTCGAATTCGGGCCGCCGTCGCAAATCTTCCGCAACCCCGCGCATGCCTATACCCGCCGGCTCGTCTCGGCGATACCGGGCAGCCAGTGGGAACCTGCTGCCTGATCTTTGCGCTTGGCGTGCACGTCCGGCGCGCGTTTCGCCTAACGAACGGGCAAGTCCGTTCCTGACATCATATTCCTGCTGGCTTGGGCAAAATAATAGTTGCATTTGTCCACTATTTGCCGAAGCATGCAAATTGAAAGCTGCATAACAAATTCAGAGCCCTGGAAACCCGGACGAGTGAGAGCGTGTCGGGCGCAGCGAAGGAATTTGCCCGATGCCGGAGACAGCGCGGAAACCGACGACGATTGAACATGTCGACCTCGACGTGCTCGAGAACACATTGAGCTTCTACATCCGTACGATGAATATCGCAGTGTCGCGCGACCTGGACGAGCGTCTGGAGGGATGCGATGTGGCGCGCGGCACCGGCAAGATCACCACGCTGCTTCTCGTCGACAGTCATCCCGGGATCCGGCCGTCGGTCATTGCCCAGATCATCATGAAAGACCGTTCCGCCATGGGGCGCCTTATCGATCAGATGATCGACCATGGCCTGCTGATCCGGAAAACGTCGGAACGCGAACGCCGGGCGCACGAACTGTTCGTGACGCCGAAAGGCGCCGAGCTTGCCGCGGCCATCCGGCCGATCGTCACCGAACAATCCAGACAGTTCTTCTCGTTCATTGCCGAGGACGAGCAGGCCCAGGTCATGGACATATTGCGGCGCGCATATCGGAGGATGGTCGGCATGCCGGGGGAGCAGTGATATGAGCGAAGAACGCGTCGCCCTTATATCGGGAGCGAGCAGAGGCATCGGCGATGCCATCGCCCGGGTGCTTGGCGCTGCGGGATGGCGGCTGTCGCTGGGTATGCGCAGTCCGCAATTGCCGCACTGGGCCGACGAGGACCGTGTGCACCTCTTCGAATATGATGCCAATGATCGATCGGCCGAGGCGGCATGGGTCGAGCGGGCTCTATCGAAGTTCGGACGGATCGACGCGATCGTCGCCAATGCTGGCATCATGATCCCGAAGAACGTCATCGAAGCGGATGACAGCGATCTCGATGCCATGCTGGCCGTCAACGTCAAGGCTCCGCGCCGGCTGGTTGCAGGAGCCTGGGACGCCCTTGGCAAAAGCGGCAGGGGCCGCGTGGTCATACTCGGGTCGCTCTCCGGCAAGCGCGTCAAATCCGCGGGCGCCGGGCTCTACTCCATCTCCAAGTTCGGCGCCGTGGCACTGGCCCATGGCATTCGCCACGCCGGTTGGGACCTCGGCATTCGCGCAACGGCGCTATGTCCCGGGTTCGTCGCAACGGACATGGCGCGGGCCCTGACCGATCGCGCCGACGATCTCATGACCGATCCCGAAGACATCGCCCGAATTGTCGCGATGCTGCTCGACCTGCCGAATGAGGCGAGCGTCGCCGAATTTACCGTCAATTGTCAGTTAGAGGAACTCTATTAAAATGCCCGGTCCCTATGTGGTGCGCGTTCATGGCGACGAAAACCTGCCCGAGAAAGTCGACGTCGTTGTTATTGGCGGG
Source organism: Phyllobacterium sp. 0TCS1.6A (assembly GCF_026420825.1). Lineage (NCBI taxonomy): Bacteria > Pseudomonadati > Pseudomonadota > Alphaproteobacteria > Hyphomicrobiales > Phyllobacteriaceae > Phyllobacterium > Phyllobacterium sp. 0TCS1.6A. Next base: position 17,402 of record NZ_JAPMAB010000014.1, on the reverse strand, counting down.
GGTATCATAGGCACCTCGACGGCGCTGGAACTCGCCGAGCGCGGTCAAAAGGTTGCACTGTGCGAAAAGGGCGGCATCGGTCAGGAACAGTCCAGCCGCAACTGGGGCTGGGTGCGCATCTCGCGGCGCGACCCGCGGGAAGTGCCGCTCATGGCCGAAGCGCTGCGCATCTGGTCCGGTTTCGACAAAAGGCTCGGCCGCGATACCGGCTACAAGCGCGCCGGCATCATATTCGCCTGCCCGGACGACAAGTCCTATGAAGAGCATGAGAACTGGGGCAAGAATCTGGAAGGATACCAGCTGCCCAGCCGCATGGTCAGCGGCAAGGAGCTCGACGAGCTCCTGCCGGGCGGCAACATGAAACTCAAGGGCGCGCTGTACACGCCGGCCGATGGCCGGGCGGAACCGCAAAAAGCAGCCCCCGCCGTCGCCGAAGCCGCGCGCGACAAGGGTGCGGCCATCCTCACCGAATGCGCCGTACGCGGCATCGAGACGTCGGGCGGCAAGGTTTCCGGCGTCGTTACCGAACGCGGCCGTATCGCCTGCGACGCCGTCGTACTGGCTGGCGGCGCATGGTCCAATCTCTTCTGCGGCCTGTACGGCATCGATCTGCCGCAACTCAAGGTGATGAACACGGTATTGCGGACGAAGCCGCTGGAAGGCGGACCGGAATCCGCCCTCTGGTCCAAGGATTTCGCCATTCGCAAGCGCCAGGACGGCGGCTATACCATCGCCTCCGGTCACGAGAATATCGTCGATATCGTGCCGAAATCGTTCCGCTACGCGCGGAATTTCCTTCCCGCCCTCAAAATGGAGTGGGGTTCTCTCTCGTTTCGCCTTGGCGGTCGCTTCTTCGACGAAGCGCGCATGCCCACGCGCTGGAACATGGATGAGGCGAGCCCGTTCGAATATAACAGGGTGCTCGATCCCAAGCCTTCGCTGAAAATGTCGGACAAGGCCTTCAACGGACTGAAGGCTGCCTTTCCGGTTTTCAACAAGGCCGAGATCGCCCAGCGCTGGGCGGGCTATATCGACGTGACGCCCGACGCCATTCCCGTGATTTCCGCCGTGGACCAGGTTCCGGGCTTTCACATCGCGACGGGGTTCTCAGGACATGGCTTCGGCATCGGCCCGGCGGCGGGCCGCCTGATGGCCGATATCGTCACAGGCCGCCCGCCTGTCGTCGACCCCGCGGAATTCCGCTTTTCCCGCTTCAGCGATGGCTCGAAGGTGCGACCGCTCAGCGGGTTCTAGGATCGGCGTGGTTGAGGAGCCACGCGATGACGAGAATGCTCTGCCGAAGGGCAGATGGAATGCAGACTGGAACATTGAACGAACCAATAAGAAGGGAAACACAATGTCTGACAAGCATCGAAATTCAATTCTCCATCCCAACCGACGCCAGGCGCTGGCGATGATGGGTGCCGTGGGCGCAGCCGGACTCGTCATGCCGGGCGTGCTCGGCCGCGACAAGGCTTATGCGGCTCCACCATCGACTCCCAAGGGCCAGGTCATCATCGGCTTCTCGCAGGAACCCACCGTCTTCAATCCCCACCTGCTGCATATCGAAGTGGATGAGGGTATTCACTTCAGCGTCTTCGACCCGCTGTTCAACGTGGACCCGGAAGGAAAATTCACGCCGGCCCTCGCCGTCGAGGTCCCGACAGTGGAGAATGGTGGCATCTCCGCCGATGGTCTCAACTGGAAGGTGAAGCTGCGCGAGGGCGTGAAGTGGCATGACGGCAAGCCGTTCACCGCCGAAGACGTCAAGTTCACGCTCGACCTCGTCGTCGACAAGGATTTTCGCAGCGCGCGGCGGGCAGGGCACGACCAGGTCCGCGACATCAAGGTCGTATCGCCGACGGAAATCACCTGGCGGATGGAAAAGCCATATGCGCCCTATGCCTCGATCCTGGCGGCGACCTTCATCGTTCCGAAGCATATTCTCGAACCGGAAAAAGACAGGAACACCGCACCGTTCAACAATGCGCCTGTCGGTACGGGCCCGTTCAAATGGGTCGAACGGGTCGCGGGCGACCACATCGAACTTGCCGCCAATACGGATTACTACGGCGATGGTCCCTATCTCGAGCGGGTGATCTACAAATACATTCCCGATCTCACGGTGCTCTACACCCAGTTCAAGACCGGCGATATCGACGTGACCGGCCTGCAATGGATCACGCCCGACCACTACGACGAGGCAAAGGCGCTGGAAGGAAAGACGGTCCAGACGGTGCCCGGCGGGACTGTCGAGTCCGTTACCTTCAATATGGAAAAGCCGCAGTTCAAGGACCCTGCCGTTCGTCAGGCGCTGTATTATGCGCTCGACAAGGCGACCATCATCGATGCGCTGTATTACGGGCTGCCCACCCCGACAGAAACCTACATGCCGCAGCAATCGTTCTATTTCAATCCCGATCTGCCCAAGCACGAATTCGACATCGAGAAAGCGAAGAAACTGCTCGACGATGCCGGCTGGCAACCGGGCGAAGACGGGATCCGCGCCAAGGATGGGGTGCGGCTTTCGTTCTCGAATTCGACCACGGCGGGCAACCATCTCCGCGAACAGCTGCAGCAGTTCATACAGCAATCGTTCAAGGACATCGGCGTGGAAATGACCATCTCCAATTTGCCCCCGGCAGTGATGTGGGGCGAATACTGGATGCAGTCGAAATTCGATTCCGTTGTCGTCGGTCTCGACTTTCTCACCGGGCCCGATCCCGACACGTCGGACTATTTCGCCACGGGTTCGATCAACGCCAAGGGAGGAGCGGGCCAGAACACGTGGCAATACTCCAACCCGGAAGTCGACAAGCTCTTGACGGAGGGTGGACAGGTTTTCGTGCCGGAAGAGCGCAAGAAGGCCTATCTCAAGATACAGGAGATCATCCGCGCCGAACTGCCATTCCTGCCGATCTATCAGTACGCAACGATACGCGGCCGCAAGAAGGGCATGACCGGCTTTACCCCGAATGTGAACAACCGCATCGATACCTGGAACATCGGGTCCTGGTACTGGGAAGAGGCATAGGATCGGAACGGGCCGGGCGACAGGCCCGGCCCTCAGTGCCGTCGAATCCGTATCGGAGATCGATAAAATGACACGCTACATATTGAACAGGCTTGGGCAAAGCCTCGTGCTGCTCGTGCTGGTATCCATGATCGGCTTCGCCGTGCTCAATCTCGCACCGGGCGGTCCATTATCGCAATTCGCGCTCACGCCGGGCATGACCCAGGCCGACCTCGACCGGATCTCGACGCAGATGGGCCTCGACCGGCCGTTGATCGTGCAATATGCCGACTGGTTCTGGCGGCTGCTGCGCGGCGACTGGGGCCGCTCGTTCCGCGACGGCCGCCCGGTTCTCGACGTCATCACCGGCCATTTCGGGGCGACGCTGCTGCTGATGGGAACCGCAACCGTCATCTCGGTGACGATCGGCACCTGGGTCGGAATCAAGGGGGCGACCAAGCGCTACTCCATCTTCGACTATGCCGCGACGGTCGGGGCCATGGTCGCGTTGTCGATCCCGACATTCTGGTTTGGTCTGGTCGCGATCTACATTTTCTCGCTGAAGCTGGGCTGGCTGCCGGCAGGCAACATGTACACGGTCGGCGACGGTTCGTTGCTGGACTATGCCATTCACCTCATCATGCCCGCCATGGTTCTGGCGTTGGTCGATGTGGCGGTCTGGAGCCGTTACATGCGCACGGCCACGCTCGAGGTGATCAATCAGGATTTCGTTCGCACCGCCCGCGCCAAGGGCATGACGCAGCGCCGCGTGCTGATGAAGCATGTGGTGGGCAATGCCTTGCTGCCGATGATTACGCTGGCCGGGCTGCAGGTGCCGACGCTGCTCGGCGGCGCTCTCGTCACCGAAACAGTCTTCACCTGGCCGGGGATGGGCCGGCTTTTTCTCGACAGCCTCGGCTATCAGGATTATCCGGTGGTGATGGGCCTGCTGATGTTTTCGGCCATTCTCGTACTTCTCGGCAATCTTGCGGCAGACTTGCTCACGGCGCTCGTCGATCCGCGCATCCGATTGACATAGGGAGGGAGAGCAATGTCCGTTTCTGCAACACCCGCCACCCGTCCCGCCCGGTCCCACTGGTGGAACAGCCGTACCTTCCGGCGTTTCGCCCGGCACAGGCTTGCTGTCCTTGGCGTCGTAATGGTCGTCATTCTGACGCTTGCCTGCATCGTGGGGCCCTACCTGCTGCCCTACACCGACCTCTACATCGATCTTCGCGCGCGTTTTTCACCGCCGCTGACGGGATATCATTTTCTTGGCACCGATCCGCTCGGACGCGATCTTGCCGCCCGCCTGTTGATGGCGGGCCGAATCTCGATGCTCGTAGGGTTCGCCGCCATGGTCCTGAGCACGCTGATCGGCACGACGATCGGCGTCGTCGCGGGCTATTATGGCGGAAGGATCGGCACCGTCCTCATGCGCTTCGTCGATTCCGTCCTGTCGTTTCCCAGCATCTTCCTGCTGCTTGCCCTGGCCGCATTCATCAAGCCCAGCCCGATCATGATCACGGTCATCATCGCGATCACCAGCTGGATGGAGGTCGCGCGTATCGTCGAGACCGAGGTGCGTTCGCTGCGCGAGCGGGATTTTATCGTGGCAGCGCGCATGCTTGGCCTCAGCCACCGCTGGATCATGTTTCGCGAACTTCTGCCCAACGCCATGGGCCCCATCATCGTCGCGGCGACGCTGACCGTGGCAAGGGCCATACTGCTCGAAGCCTATGTGAGCTTTCTCGGCTACGGCATTCAACCGCCGCTGCCGAGCTGGGGCAACATGCTCAACGGCGCGCAGCAATATCTGCAATCGGCGCCGTGGCTGGCCATTGTTCCGGGCGTGGCGATCGCGCTTGCGGTGACCAGCGTCAATTTCATCGGCGACGGCCTGCGCGATGCGCTGGATGCCCGCAGCGATCTGAACTAGGGGAGGCGGCATTGCCGAAATTCTCCCCATTCGACGCTACGCTCTGGTACGCGACGGCGGCACCTGCGCCGGATACCTCGCCCTTGGCCGGCACGATCACGGCGGACGTGTGCATCGCCGGCGGCGGTTATACGGGTTTGACGACCGCGCTGGAACTTGCGCGTTCGGGTGTGAAGGTCGTTCTGCTGGAGGCGCAGGAGGTCGGGTTCGGCGGTTCGGGCCGCAATGCCGGGCACTGCACCCCGACATTCACGCATTACGCCCTGCCGGAGCTTCGCAAGATGCTGGGCGAGCCATGGGCCGAGCGGCTGATACAGCGTCAAACCCGCGCCAATGACCGCGTCTCCGCGATGATTTCGCGTTATGGGATCGATTGCGAATGGCATCAGAACGGCTATGTGATGGGCGCGCACACCCCGAGTGCGATGGGCGGCATCGAAAAGAAGGCGCGCGAATACAATGCAGTCGGTGCGAGGACGCGCGTCCTGGACAGGCGCGAAGTCGAGGCGATGACCGGCAGCCCTCGCTTCCACGGCGGCTGGTTCCACTCCGAGGCCGGACATCTCAATGCGCTCGGCTATGCGCGCGGACTTGCGCGCGCCGTCATTTCGGAGGGCGGTGCGATCCACACGCAATCGGCGGTGACAAAGGTCGAGCGGCAAGGCGGGGGATGGGCGGTCAAAACGCCGGCGGGCCAGGTGATTGCCGACAAGGCGATCTTTTGCACCGGCGCCTATACCGTCGGCGGCTGGCCGGGCCTCGACAGGACGTTCAAGATACAGCGCGTCTTCGTCGCGGCAACGGAGCCGCTGCCGGACGATCTGCGATCGAGCGTGCTGCCGCAAAACACCACGATCCATGACGGGCGCGGAGACATCTTCGTCTACAAATACGATGCCGATGGACGCATAGTGGCATCGATGTTCCCGATGGGGTCGCGGGGCAGGGATATCTCCTATACGAAGCAGGTGATGACCGACCGGCTGAAGTGGCTTCATCCGCAAATCCGCCACGACCTGCGCTGGGACTTCTTCTGGTTCGGCGAACTGGACATGCAATACCGGACCATCCCGAGATTGTACGACCTGGCGCCCGGCATCGTCGCTCTCACCGGGCTCTCCGGACGTGGCGTCCCGACGGGGAGCATGCTTGGCGGCGTGTTGTCGGAATGGGCACTGGGCGTGCCTGAAAACGAGCTGGCGCTCAAGCTCGAACCCTTGACGGCGGCGCCCTCCTACATGAGCTTCGGCCCGCAATTGATGCTTCGCTACTACCGCGTGAGAGATTGGCTGGCTGCCAGGCGGGATGGCGCGGAACTGCCCCCGCACGCCTGATCCATCTGCGAGGAACAGGCAGGCCAGCCCGGCCCGCCTGATCTTGCAACCCGTCAGATGCAGTTGCCCTTGTAGAGATATTTGACGATACCCGGCTCGCCGATGTTCGCCTTGGTGGCGGTCACGGTGCCCGTGCTGATCGGCGTGGTGATCGGCTCGCCCTTGACGGCCGCAACCGCCTGTTTGAAGCCCATGTAACCCATTTCATAGGGTTGCTGGATCACCAACGCGTCGAGCAGTCCTTCGTTCAGGGCCTCGATCTCGCTATCGTCGGCATCGACCGCTATGGCGGCTACGGTCTCGGCCGTCTGGGTGGAGCGTATGCCGCCTGCGACACCGATCGCCGGATTGTTGGATTGGGAAACCACGCCGATCAGGTCGGGATTGGCGCTCATCAGAGAGACGAAGGCCTGCTGCGCCTTGGGTATATCCTCGCTGGCAAACTGATTGCCGATATAGGTGAGGTTGGGATAGTTCTTGATCTCCTCCTCGAAACCCTTGATGCGGGCATCGACGGTGGAGATGCCGGGAATGCTGTTGATCTGGGCGACCTTGCCCGACTTGCCCTCCAGCGCCTTGGCGAGCGCCTTTGCCGTTTCGCGGCCGACAAGTTCATTGTCGGTGCCGACGACGGCCGAAAGTACCGACGGATCATCGAGCGTGGTATCGACGGCGACGATCTTTGCGCCATTGGCGGCGGCTTCCATCAGGGGCGCGATAAGGGCGGTGGAGCTTGTCGGATCCAGTACTATCGCCGACGGGCTCGTTGCCATCACGGAGTTCAGGACCGGGATCTGCTCGGAGGCCGAATAAGTCGGCGCAGCCTGGATCTTGACTGCCACGCCGAGTTCCGTTGCGGCAGCGCGCGCGCCGCAGGCAATTGCTTCGTGGAAGCCGCTGTTGCGCTGGCCGAGAACCAGCGAGATGCTGACGTCGTCCGCCGCCCTGGCAACACCTGCCGTCAGGGCGGTGGCAGCGAGAAGAAGCCCAAGTTTCTGCATTGTTTTCGTCATTGTTCCCTCATTATGGTTGGTGTTCGGTAATCAGGATGAGCGCGAGCGTCGGCGGTACTGATCGAGCAGGACGGCAGCGAGAAGAACCATTCCGACGGCTACTTCCTGCCAGAAGCTCGGCAGTCCGACGATGATCAGGCCGGAAGCGAGCACGACGGGGATGAACACGCCTGCGGCAGTGCCATACATCGAGCCGATGCCGCCAAAGAGGCTCGCGCCACCCAGCACAACGGCGGTGATCGCTTTCAGATTATCCATCGAATGGCCGGAAATCGTCGTCGAGGAAAAGCGGGCGAGGGTAAGGTATCCGGCCAGACCGGCGCACAGGCCCGAAATCACATAAACGATGATCAGGTGTCGCTGGAGTTTGACGCCGGCGCGCCGCGCGCCCTGTTCGTTGGAGCCTATCGCATAGGTGTAGAGCCCGAAGCGGGTCATGTGGAGTACGACGCCGCCAATGATCGCAAAAATGCACGCAATCAGCACGATGACGGGAATGCCGCCAATGCGGCCGATGCCGATCGAGTTGACGATCGAGCGGGGAACGCCGGTGAGGTCGATGCCGCCGGTCAGCAGACGGGCAAGGCCAAGCGCAACGCCCATGGTGGCGAGCGTTACGATCAGCGGCGTCAGGCGTGCGCGTGCAATCAGGATACCGTTGATCAGGCCCCAGGCTGCGCCCGACAGGAGCGAAACGACCAGGCCGAGAACAGGTACCCAGGCCGCATCGGAACCCGTGGCGCGCATGGTGATGACGGAGACGACACTGGAGAAGACGAGAACCGCGCCAACCGAGAGGTCGATGCCGGAGGTGACGATCACATAGGTCATGCCGACCGCCAGGATCATCATCATGGATGCTTCGATCGCCATGTTGCGCAGGTTGATGCCGCTGAGAAACGCGGCCGGCGCCATTATCATGAAAATAACGATGATCAGGATCAGCGAGCCGAAGATCATCAGTTCCGGACTGTCGAGGAGCTTGCGCAGGAATGGCGCCGGCGGCGGGGTGTCATGCTGCATCGGAGATTGTTCCCTGGTCATTTTGGCAGAAGTCGCAGCGTGGATCGTCATGCGGCGGCCCCTTCAGGTTCGAGGGCGCCGGTCATCGCGCCGACGAGATCGTCGGATGTGATGGCGCTCGTGGTATAGGTGGCGACGCGGCGGCCATGGCGAAGCACGGTGACGCGATCGGAAACGGCAAGCACGTCCGGCATGCTGTGGCTGATGAGGACGACGGAAACCCCGGTGTCGCGAACGCGGCGAATGAGCTCGAGCACGTTCCGCGTCTGGGCGACGCCGAGCGCGGCAGTCGGCTCATCCATGAATACCACTCGCTTTGCCCACATCAGCGCACGGGCAACCGCAATGCCCTGCCGCTGGCCACCGGAGAAATTTGCAACGGCGGCACGAATGTCGGGCACGCGGACACCCAGTCGGCTGAACGATTCCTGCGCGTTGATGCGCATTCGCGACTTGTCGAGAAAACCAAGGCGGCCAAGGACCCCGGGCGCCGCAATTTCGCGGCCCAGATAAAGGTTCTGGACCGCATTGAGGTCCAGCGCCAGAGACAGATCCTGGTACACGGTTTCGATGCCGTGGGACCGGGCATCGAGTGGGCTGCCAAAACTGACGAGCTTGCCATCCACGTAGATCTCGCCACTATCGGGCGCGAGCACGCCGGACAGAATTTTGGTCAGGGTGGATTTGCCGGCGCCATTGTCGCCGATCAGCGCGACGACTTCACCCTTGTGGATATCGAAACTGGCGCCCTGCATGGCGCGCATCTGCCCGAAACTCTTTTCGATGTTGCGGGCAGAAAGGATGGGGATGGTCATACAAGTCTCCAAGACGCTTGGTGATCAGGGCGATGAACTGACGAATATCGGGCCGGGCTTGTTGCCCGCCGATGGGCGGGCGGCATTGCAGGCCGCCATCAATCGGCGACGCCGCACCATTCGATGATCGCACGGGCATAGATGCGCGCGCATTCGCGCCACTCGCGCAAGTTGATGCGTTCGTCGACGGCATGGGCGTAGCGAATATTGCCGGGTCCGAGCACGACGGCCGGAATGCCCTGGGCCTGAAGGAACGATGCGTCGCTTACCGCATTGAACGAAGCCGTCGGCGCGCGCCCCGATGGTGTCCGGCCAAGCACCGCCGCACGGGCATTGATAAGCACGCCGACAAGTGGGTGGTCGCTGGGCACGTCTGCGGCCGGCCAATTGCTGTGCCAGGCAAACGTCGGCGGATTTTCGCGAAGCCAGGGATCGAGTTGGGCGGCATGGTGCACATGGCGCTCGATCTCGGTCTTGACCGTTTCCGGGTCTTCCTGCGGCGCGTACCAGACGAGATAACCGACATAGGCGTGGTCTGCCATATAACCCACGCTCGGAACGCCGACATCGCCGTGAAAGACGCCGGGAACGAGGGAGAACAGGCCAGCCGGGAAGGCGGGATGGCTCTTGGTGATACCCCATTCATGCTCGAGTTCCTGCAATGCCTGCACTATCTTGATCAGTTTCTCGACGGCATTGACGCCGGCGCTCGGGCCTTCACCACCAGCGCGAATAGCAGCGCCCCGGTTGCCGGCGTGGGTTCCATGACCCTTGACCGAAATCTCCAGATTGAAATTGCCGGCTGATACCGGCGCGATCGTCAGTGGTTCGGGCTGGGAGGAGGGCTCGGCGACGATGGCGGCATCCGCGCGAAAACCAGCCTTGACGACGGCGGTCGTGCCGTTCTCGTGATCCATCGTTTCTTCACCGACGACGGCATGGAGCTGCAAGTCTCCCTTGAGCCGGATGCCTGCTTCGTTCAGTGCCGCAATGGCAAGGCAGGCGGCGGCAAGGCCGCCTTTCATGTCGGTTGAGCCGAGGCCGAACAATTCCTCGCCCTGACGGATCGGTTTCCATGGGTCGCCCGAAGCCCAGGTGTCGGGCTTGAAGGGTGCGACTGTGTCCACATGACCATTGAGAAGCAGGGAACGACCGCCGCCGGCACCTTTCAGCACCGCTGCCAGGTTGCTGCGTTCAGGATCGATCGCGACTTCGTTGAGTTCGAAGCCCAGCTTCGAGAGGTAGCTGCCGATCCGGCGCGTGCAGGCGCTTTCTCCGCCGATCACGTCCTTGCGGGCAATGCCGGGGAAGTTGGGATTGATGCTGTTGGTGGCAACAAGCTCTTCAAGCAGCTGTTCCGCTGCCGGAGCAAGGCTTTCGATCGCAGCATCGATTTCAGCCGAAAGGCGAGAAGTCCGTCCGTCTCTTGCGGGTGTATCCATATTCGTTCCCAAGCTTTGTTCCCCCCGGCCGCTCTTTGTCGGCCGGCGCCATATGGCTGTCGCCCAGGCAGGCAACATTCACGTCTCCAAAAATGTGAGATATTGTCAGACATCTGTCAACTATCTAATCAAAAAATTGTCCATTCACCACATCCATGCCGGTTACGTTGTAAATGACAGGCATGTGCATGGTTCGGAGCAAGGCCTGCTTGCGCGTCAAATTGGCGGAAAACGCCGTATCGGTCCGGCGTCGTCACGCGGGATATCTGCAACGCGGTGAGGGAAGTCTATAACAGCTATATGCGCCGCGAATGGGCCCGCCTAGGACATTGCATCCTGATGGTGGCTTGATGGGGCTACTTGTCTGACAAATGCCGGAAGGCTTGAGCCTTATACCGCGTCGCCTCCGGAATTGGCCGAGGCGCGGCGAAGGCGCGGCACGATCAACGGTGTATCCGTTACCGGATCGGGGATGACGACACAGGGGAGGCCGAATACGTCCTCGACCAGCCTTTCGGAAATGATCTCCTTCGGCGTTCCCTGGGCAACGACAGCGCCGTCGCGCATGGTGATCAAGTGGGTGGCATAGCGGCAGGCATGATTGAGATCGTGCAGGACTGCAACCACCGTGCGGCCATCGGCATTGATGTCGGCGAGAAGATCGAGCAGTTCCATCTGGTGGGTTATGTCGAGAAACGTCGTTGGTTCGTCGAGCAGAAGGATCGGGGTCTGCTGCGCCAGAACCATGGCAATCCAGACCCGCTGTCTCTGTCCGCCGGAAAGCTCGTCGACGAGGCGTCCGGCAAGCTCGGTAATGTTGGTTGCCGCCATCGCTGCGGCGACGGCATCCTGGTCCGCTGCAGACCATTGGCGGAACATCGACTGGTGGGGATAGCGCCCCCGCGCAACGAGATCGCCAACAGCAATTCCATCCGGGGCGAGCGAGCTCTGCGGCAGCAGTCCCAGCCGACGCGCCACCTCCCGTGCCGGCAACCTGTCTATGCTGCCGCCATCCAGGACGACATCCCCCCGCGAGGGCGGCAGCAAGCGCGACAAGGCCCTGAGGAGGGTCGACTTGCCACAGGCGTTCGGCCCGACGATGATCGTGAATGAACCGTCCGGGATTGCGACAGACAGATCCCGGGCGATGACGTTATCCCGGTATTGCAATGTCACTGCATCCGCATGAAGACGCGACTTCGTCATTTGCGTCCCTCCCTGGTGAGCAGCCAGATGAAATACAGACCGCCAATATTGAACGTCATCACGCCCACGGGCAGTTCGAAGCCAAGCGCATGCTGGGCGGCCCAATCGCCCGCAAGCAGCAGAAGTCCGCCCATGAGGGCCGAAGGCATGAGCGCGATGCCCGCCGTTCGGGCCGAGCGCCTGGCGAGCTGCGGCGCTGCAAGGGCAATGAATGCGATAGGGCCGGCGGCGGCGGTGGCGAGAGCAATCAGGGCTACGCCGACAATCGCCAGCAAGAGGCGAACATGATTGGGCGAAACGCCCGATGCGGTGGCGGCATCATCACCGAGTTCGAGCTGGCGGAGCGGGCGCGACAGAGCGAGCGCCGACGGCACGAGCAGCGACAGGGCAAGGCCAACCGGGAGCAGCCGTTCCCATCCGAGACCGTTCAGGGAACCGGCCGCCCACATTGCTGCGGACATTGCCACCTGAAGCTCGGCCTGGCGGATCATCCATACGTTTGCCGCTGAAAGCATCGCGGCAATTGCGATACCGACGACGATCAGGCGGAATCCCTCGACGCCTTGCCTGTAGGTCAGCAGGTAGACGGCGATGGCGGTGGCCATGCCGCCGATCAGCGCGCCGGTCGCCGTTTCATAATATCCACCGGACATCGCCAGCATGGCGACGAGCGCGCCCGTATGGGCTCCAGTGGAGAACCCGATGATATCCGGCGAGCCGAGGGGATTGCGCGTCAGCGACTGGAAGATCGCGCCGCTGATCCCAAGCGCCGCACCAAGGAGGACGGCGAGAAGCGCCCGGGGCAAGCGCCACTCCAGAACGATCATCTTCAACGTCTCGTCGCCCTGGCCGGTCAGCGCGCGCGCCACGTCGGAGAGGGGAATGCCGTAATCGCCGCTCGTCATGGACATGACGACAAACAGCAGGATGAGCAGAAGCATGGACATACAGGCAGCGAGCGTACGCCGGCTTACCCGCATGGAAAGTCCGCCCCCCGGGCCGTCCCTCGGCACGCGGACGACCAGAAACCTGTCTCCGAAGTCTGTCGGCCGATTCACAGACCGCTCGCTTTTGCCCGCCGCACGAGCAGGATCAGAATCGGAGCGCCGAGAAAGGCAGTGACGATACCCACCTCAAGCTCACCGGTTTGCAGCAGAAAGCGCCCCATGATATCGGCTGCCAGCAGCAGGATCGGAGCGAAGACCATGGTTCCCGCAACGATCAGCCGCTGGTCCGGTCCGAGCAGCCAGCGCGCGACATGCGGCGCCATCAGGCCGATGAAACCGATCGGGCCGGCGGCAGCCGTTCCCGCGCCGGCAAGCAGGGTGACGGAGATCGCAGCCAGCAGCCGGGTGCGATTGATGTCGGTGCCGAGCGCACGCGCATTGTCGTCGCCAAGCGCGATCGAGTTCAGGGCCGGAGAAATGAGCGCTGCGATGACAAGCCCCGCGACGATGAAAGGCGCAACGGTCAGCACGACATTCATGTCGCGTCCAGCCAGCGTACCAAGCAACCAGACGCGCATGCTGTCGAAGGCGACGGGATCGAGAAGCGTGATGGCGGAGCCAATGCCGCTGAGTATAGACGTTACCGCGACGCCCGCCAGCAGCAGCCTGATCGGCGTCGATCCCTGCCGCCCGCCCGATCCGATGGCATAGACCAGCACCGTTACGACGATGGCGCCGAGAAAGGCGAACCAGAGCTGGGCGCCGGTCGACTGCAGGCCGAGAAAACCCGCGGCAAGCGTCACGAAAAATGCGGCTCCCGCATTCACGCCGAGAAGACCCGGATCGGCAAGCGGATTACGGGTGGTGGCCTGAATCAGCGCTCCCGACACACCAAAGGCCGCGCCGCAAAGAAGCCCGAGCAGGGTACGAGGCAGCCGATAGTCGCGAACGGCGATATGTTCGGCGGAACCTGCATCATAGGCGATCAGCGCATGGAAGACCGTTGGGACGGAGACAGGGCGCGTGCCCGCGGCGAGGCTGAGCAGAACGAGCAGGACGAGGGCCAGGCAACTTGCCATGAGGATGGCGCGTCGGCGCAAAGGCCAATGATCTCCTGCCCCTTTGACCACGTTCGCAAGCATCAAGGGACAAGTCCCGCGCGGAGCGCCGATTGTACCTGCGTCACCGGATCGCCATCGATGGCGGCCGCGATGTCGGCTTCAAGTTCGGATGCGGCGAAGGGCAGCGACAGAGCGCTGCCAAACGATATTGCCGCTGCCAGAACTCCGCTTGCGAATACCTCGCGTCCTTCACTGTGTGCCTTCAATGTGCGCCGCATCGGAAGATTGACGAGATCCGGCGCCTGGTCGAATGAAGATACCCAGAAAAGCAGATCGGCTTCCAGCGCCGAGAGGTCTTCCGGGGAAAGTTTCTGGTAGAAGCTCTTGGCCTTGTCCAGACGCGCGGTTTCGGCCGTCGGTTGAAAGCCGAGTTCCTTGAGGAAGCGGCCCCGCGCATCGGCAGAAGCGAATATTCCGGTCTCGCCACCATAGTGGTAGGCCGCCACGGCCGTGCGGCCGGCCCAGTCCGGATGCCGCTGGCGCAAGGCGGCAAGGTTCCGGCTGGTCTTGACGATGAGTTCGTTGGCAAGCTGGTCCTTGCCGACCGCACGGCCGATCAGGCGCATCAGCGGTTCCCACGGCATTCCATAGGCGGGAAATTCCGGCGGACTCATCAGGACCGGCGCAATGCGGGAAAGAGCGGCATATTCGGCCTCTGTTATTGCCGAGCCGACGCCGACGATCAGGTCCGGCTTGAGCGTAGCGACCATCTCGAGACTGATGGTTCCCTTGATCAGCGCGGGTTTGGCGTCCTTGAGGTAGGGCGTCGCCCATGGCCAGACACCATAGGGCTGATCGCCGAACCAATAGCGTATGCCGACCGGGACGACGCCGAGCGCCAGGAGGGTGTCCTGTGTCGAGAAGCCGAGCGACACGACGCGCTCGGCAGGACGCGGCAGCTCGGTCACGCCGAACATATGGGGAAAGCGCAACGGGTCTTCGGCTGCCGCTGCGGTTGGGCGGATTACCGCCGGGGCGAACAGAGCGCAGGCCAAGCCGAGCAGAACTTCACGACGGGGGGCGAATAAAGCCAAGGAACTCTCCTAAAAATCCTTCGAAGTCCACGCATGCGCGGCGAATTGCCGGCAGGATTACCACGTGGCGCGCAAGGTGGCCTTCACCGTGCGGCGGTCGCCGTAATAGGCCGTTCTGCTGAAATCGTCGACGCTGGTGATATATTCCTTGTCGAAGAGGTTCGTTGCGTTGACGGCGAGGGCGAGGTGATCGCTGATCTTGTAGTTGATCGCAGCATCGACCACGGTCCTCGACGGCAGTTCGATCGCATTGGCCACGTCTCCGAAGAGTTTGCCGACATGGCGGGCACCGAGGCCAAGGGTCAGGTCGCCGCGTATGCCATTGCCGGGAATGGTATAATCGACCCAAAGCGACGCCAGATGGTTCGGAACGAGCTCCGGCATGTTGCCGATCAGGGTGGGATCCGCGTCGTCCTTGATCTCCGCGTCCAGGTAGGAATAGGCGGCGGTCAGGTTGAGGCGGTTCGTCAACGCCACCTTGGCCTCCAGCTCGATGCCGCGCACATTGACCTCGCCGACCTGAGTCTGGAACGAATAATCCGACGACCACTGCGCCACATTGGTCTGGGTAAGATCGAACAGCGCCACGGTGAACAGCGCGTCCATGCCTTCCGGCTGGTACTTGGCGCCGATTTCATATTGCCTTCCCTCCTGTGGCTCCGGCTCACCCGTGAAGAAGGCGCGATTGGCCGATACCGGCAGAAAAGATTCCGAATAATTGGCATATAGCGACAATTCGTCGGTTGCCTTGAAGGTCAGGCCGGCACGCTTGGAAAAATTCTCGTCGACGGCATCGTAATAGGTACCGCTGGAAACCGCCTCGGATTCGGCATGATCGTAACGGCCGCCGAGCGTCAGGATCCAGCGATCGTCAAATGTCAGCTCTTCCTGGAGATAGACGCCCTTGGTTGTCAGATCTTCCTCGGAGATCAGCGCTCGGGGAAACGAGACACAGCTGCGACCGCAATAGACCGGATTGCGCATATCACGGAGGCCGCCAGCCGTTCCATCGCGCCGCGTTTCATCGCTGCTATCATGGCCATAGTCGAAACCGACCAGGGTGCGGCTGTCAAGGCGGCCCAGGCTGACATCATACTGCAACTGATTGTCGATGTGGAAACGCGTGGACTCGCCGTCGACCGCAAGCGCGCTGCGACTTAAACCCGGGTCGCCAACGCCGGGATAGACCGATTCATAGGTCAGTTCGAGCTCGGTGTAGCGGGCGTTCTGGCGGAACTCCAGGCCATTGCCGAAATTATGGCGAAACTGATAGCCGATGCTCTTCTCGATCGTGTCCATCTTGTCGAAGTCCGGCTCGCCAAGATAGCTCTCCGAATCGATGCCGGATCCGAGCGGAATTCCGTGCGAGGTGCTGCCATTGCGCTTGTTGTAGTCCATGAGCAGGGTGAAGGAGGTGTCTTCATCCGGCGACCAGGTCAATGCCGGAGCGATATAGAGCCTGTCGTCATTGGTGTGATCGATGCCGGCATCGGCATTCTGCCACTTGCCGGTAAGACGATAGCTCCAGACGCCTTCCTTATCGATGGGCCCGCCAAAATCGACGCCGGTTTCCGCGTGCTCGTCGCCGAGGGTCGTATAGACCTCGCCGAATTTCTGATCCTGCGGCAGCTTCGTGACGGCATTGACGATGCCGCCAGGACCGGAGAGACCGAACAGGGAGGAATTCGAGCCTTTCAACACTTCGATCCGCTGCATGCCATAGGGCTCGAGGCGGCTCGTCGTAAAATCGCCGGTCACGTAGACCGGCAGACCATCGCGATAGCTCCCGTTCGTCGTCTGGTAGAAGCCGCGGATCATATAGAAGTCGTAGCGGTTGTCGGAGCCGTAAATGTCGCTGTAGACGCTCGGCGTATAGGCCAGTGCCTCGTCGAGCGTTGCGACACCGCGCTGCTTCAGTTCCTCCTCTGTTATGACGGAGATGGAAGCAGGTGCGTCGAGCAACGGCGTGTCGGTCTTGCTGCTGGTGCGTGAGCTCTTGGCCACGATGGAATCATCCGGTCCAACGGCAGAATCGCCGGAGATCGTGATCGTGTCGAGCGCGATGTCGGCGCTTTGGCTGGTAGCCGATTGCGCCAAGGCGTATGAGGCGGCAAATAGCGATGAACTTGCGAGAAGGGCGACCAGCAAGCGCTTTTCACCGGCAGTTCGCGCTCCGGTGGCGTTGACCGATGTCGTGTCGGGTCTGTTTGATCGAGGCGCCACTGCATGCTTCCTTTCGTCCATGGTCGCGCTGTTCAAGCGCGCAATCCGGCTGCTCATGTTTGGGAGGTAGTCTGTATAAAGATGACTTTACTAGTCATCTTTGGGCCGAGCGCCAAGTCCAAAGTCGATTCCGCAACGGTTTTTCCCCGACAAGAACCCTGCAATGCCCGCCGCCCTCATGCTGAGCTGTTGAGCTTGTCGTACAACGAAGCACGCGGGAGATTATTTGCACCTCATGGCCCACGAGGTGGGATAGATTTTCGGCCTCAAAAAATGTTTTGCCCTGCAAGCT
>NZ_JAPMAB010000013.1:0-105878 GCF_026420825.1 Phyllobacterium sp. 0TCS1.6A | reverse complement strand
CATTTATCCCCCACGGAGGGCCGCGCGTTGCATAAATAAAGTGCGTCCTTCGTGCTTCGACAGGCTCAGCATGAGGGAGGTGGGAGCTCAGCATGAGGGAGGTTGGCTCAGCATCAGGAAGGGGGATTTGCAGGGCTGGTCGCACGAGACTGGCCGAGGCATCATATTGCAGGCCCTTCCGACCCCGCGTCGCGCAGAGGCGGCCGGAACGCGGAAGGGAGGCGGCTGCGGTCGTCTGAGCCACCAGGCGGCGGGCGGGGGTCGAAATGGACGCCGGCAGATACTACATCGCATCGGGTGACGTGCCGCCAGGCAGCGAGCCGCGAGATGCGCCGACAGGCACATGGTCGCGATGTCGGGCGGTACGCTTTTGTCTTGCGCAAAGGAAAAGCCAATGAAAGCCGCAGTCTACGACAATCCCGGCCCTCCCGCGGTCCTGAAATATGCCGATGTGCCCGATCCCGCCTGCGGGCCGGACGATGTCCTGATTTCCGTCGAGGCGATCTCGATCGAGGGCGGTGATCTGATCAATCGTCGCTTGACCCCGCAGCGACCGTCCTGGATCGTCGGCTATGCCGCCGCCGGCACCATCGTCGCGATCGGCGCCAATGTCCGCGACCGCGCAGTCGGCGAAAAGGTGGCTGCCTTCGACATGCAGGGTTCGCATGCGGAACTCTGGGCCGTCCCCGCCGTCCGCACATGGCTGGTTCCGGAGGGGCTCGAATTGCCACAGGCCGCTTCGCTGACGATTTCCTTCGCAACCGCCTATCATTGCGTCATCACCAAGGGTGGCCTCGGCGCCAATGAAACGGTGCTGATCCAGGCTGCAGCCGGCGGTGTCGGCCTGGCGGCGGTGCAGCTGGCGCGGGAAAGGGGAGCGACGATCATCGCTGTGGCCAGTGGCAGCGAACGGCAGCCGCGGCTGATCGAGCTCGGCGCATCGCATGTGATCGATCGCCTGAAGCAGGACGTCGCCTCGGAAGTGCTTCGGCTGACCGATGGCAAGGGGGCGGATCTCGTCGTCGATCCGGTCGGCTCGACGCTGCAAGCCTCGCTGGCCGCACTGGCTGCCGAGGGGCGCCTCGTCTTCGTCGGCAATGCCGGCGGCGGCGATCTCGCGGTCGACCTCTGGCAGCCGATGCAGAACAACCAGACGCTGCACGGCGTCTTCATGGGCCCGCTCTTCGGGCAGCCAGCGGTGAAAAAGACCGTTGACGAACTTCTCGACGCGGCGGCGGCAAAGCGACTGGAAGTCGTGATCGACCGCGTATTTCCCTTGCGCGACGCCGCGAAGGCGCATGAATATGCGGAAACGGCCAAGCCGCTTGGCCGCGTGGTGATGATCCCCTGACAGCGATCGGAGACCACTCCCGGAGGGCGACCCGCAGGCGGGCCGCCTTGCGGCCGTTCAGATGCGGACGCCCAGCACCATGTAGTTCACATCCGTGTCGGACGAACGGTTCCAGCGGCCGGTCAGCGGGCTATAGGTGACGCCGACGCGCTCGACGACGTTGAGGCCGTTGCCGGTCAGGATCGATTCGAGCTCTTCCGGCCGGACCAGCTTCTCATATTGATGGGTGCCGCGCGGCAGCCAGCGCAGCACATATTCGGCACCGAAGATCGCCAGGCCGAGCGCCTTGAGCGTGCGGTTGATCGTTGCGACGAACATCACCCCGCCGGGCTTCACCATCTGCGCGCAGGCGGACATGTAGAGTTCCACATCGGCGACGTGCTCCACCACTTCCATGTTGAGGATGACGTCGAATTTCTCGCCCGCTTCGGCGAGTGCCTCGGCCGTGGAGGCGCGATAATCGATGTCGAGCCCGCTTTGCTGCGCATGCAGCTTCGCCACCTCGATATTGGTCTCGCCGGCATCGACGCCGACGACCACCGCGCCGAGACGCGCCATGGGCTCGCACAGCAGCCCGCCGCCGCAGCCGATATCAAGCAGCCGCAAGCCTTCGAGCGGCCGATGCTCGTTCGGGTCGCGGCCGAAATGCGCGCAGACCTTTTCCTTGATGTATGAAAGCCGCGCCGGGTTGAACTTGTGCAGCGGGCGGAATTTCCCTTCGGGGTTCCACCACTCCGCGGCCATGCGCGTGAACCGGGCAACTTCGTCAGCGTCGATCGTCGTACGTTGTGCGTCAGTCATTGGCCTCATCCTCATCCACAGTGCCGACAGGCCTTCTCCGGGCTGGAAAGTCAAGACCTATCGGCACGGTCGGGCGTAAATGCGGCGCTGCGCCGCCGGGCCGGACAAAATCAAAACGCCCCTCGCGCAAGCCCCTGTTCTTGCAGTCAGACCGTATTTTGTTTATGGGAAACCGATCCTGCGGACAGGGAGCGTTGGGGCCAACGTTTCTTTTCCCCACTTACATTTCAGGCCTCCCAGAACGGTAGTTTCCATGGCACGCATCGTGATGAAATTCGGCGGCACTTCGGTGGCCGATATCGACCGCATCCGCAATGTGGCCCGGCATGTCAAACGCGAGGTTGATGCCGGGCACGAAGTGGCAGTCGTCGTTTCCGCGATGGCAGGCAAGACCAATGAACTGGTCGCCTGGACGCGCCAGGCCTCGCCGATGCATGACGCGCGCGAATATGATGCGATCGTCGCTTCCGGCGAGCAGGTGACCGCCGGCCTGCTGGCGATCGCGCTGCAGGGCATGGGCGTCCACGCCCGTTCCTGGCAGGGCTGGCAGATACCGATCAAGACGGACAATGCCCATGGCGCGGCAAGGATAACCGATATCGACGGATCGTTCCTCGTCGAGCGCTTCCGCGAGGGCCAGGTCGCGGTCATCGCCGGCTTCCAGGGCATAGGCCCTGACAACCGCATCTCCACCCTCGGCCGCGGCGGCTCCGATACGAGCGCGGTCGCGATAGCGGCGGCGGTGAAGGCGGACCGCTGCGACATCTACACGGATGTCGACGGCGTCTACACCACCGATCCGCGCATCGAGCCGAAGGCGCGCCGCCTGGCCCGCATCTCGTTCGAGGAAATGCTGGAAATGGCATCGCTCGGCGCCAAGGTCCTGCAGGTGCGCTCGGTCGAGCTTGCCATGGTACATAAAGTGCGCACATTCGTAAGATCGAGTTTCGATGATCCCGATGCGCCGGGCATGGGCGATCTGATCGATCCGCCCGGTACTCTAATTTGCGATGAGGAAGAAATCGTGGAACAGCAGGTTGTTACAGGAATTGCCTACGCCAAGGACGAAGCCCAGATTTCGTTGCGGCGCGTGGCGGACCGGCCCGGCATTTCGGCAGGCATATTCGGCCCGCTCGCCGAGGCCCATATCAATGTCGACATGATCGTGCAGAACGTCTCCGAGGATGGGTCGAAGACCGACATGACGTTCACGGTCCCTTCCGGCGACCTCGACAAGGCGCTCGTGGTGCTGGAGAAGGTGAAGGCCGATATCGGCTTCGACGTGATCCAGTCCGAGGCCGGCATGGTGAAAGTCTCGGTCATCGGCATCGGCATGCGCAGCCATGCCGGCGTCGCGGCCACGGCGTTCCGCGCGCTCGCCGACAAGGGCATCAACATCCGCGCCATCACCACGTCGGAGATCAAGATTTCCATCCTGATCGACGGTCCCTATGCGGAACTTGCTGTGCGCACTTTGCATTCCGTGTACGGTCTGGATAAGCATTGATTCTGATTGCCGTCTAAGGGCATTTTCGGCGATGAACGATTGTCGGGAATGATTGTTGGAATGATCTGAATTGAGAACCGGCCAGAGGCGCGGTTGAATTGCAAGAGTTGGCGGGGGAGGCGGCTTGGCTGTTCCCGCGCCCAGTAGGAGCGAATGGGTGCCCACACGCGAACAGACTACCGGCCCCCGCGTGATGCTGAAGCGGCTTCGCGAACTGATGGCGGAGGCGCTTGAGCCGCAGGACAGGCTCGACCGTATCGTGCGCGACATCGCGCAGAATATGGTTGCGGAAGTGTGTTCCTTCTACGTGCTGCGCTCGGACGGCGTGCTCGAACTCTATGCGACGGAAGGCCTCAATCCCTCGGCCGTCCATCTGGCTCAACTGCGCCTCGGCCAGGGTCTCGTCGGTACGATCGCGGCGAGCGCGCGGCCGCTCAACCTGACCGATGCGCAGACCCATCCCGCCTTCGCCTACCTGCCGGAGACGGGGGAAGAGATCTACAATTCCTTCCTCGGCGTGCCGATCCTGCGTGCCGGGCGCACGCTCGGCGTTCTCGTCGTCCAGAACAAGACCAAGCGCGTCTACCGCGAAGACGAGGTCGAGGCACTGGAAACGACCGCCATGGTCCTCGCCGAGATGGTGGCGGCGGGCGGCCTGACCCGGCTGGCGCGTCCCGGCGTCGAGCTCGACATGGGCAAGCCCATGAGCTTCAGCGGCACCGCCTTCAATGATGGCGTCGGCCTCGGCCATGTGGTGCTGCACGAGCCGCGCATCGTCGTGACCAACCTGTTCAATGAAGACATCGATGCCGAGGTCAAGCGGCTGGAGAATTCGCTCGGCTCGCTGCGCATTTCCATCGACGACATGCTTTCGCGCCGCGACGTCGCCTTCGAGGGCGAGCACCGCGAGGTTCTCGAAGCCTACCGCATGTTCGCCCACGATACCGGCTGGGTGCGGCGGCTCGAGGAGGCCATCCGCAACGGCCTGACCGCCGAAGCGGCGGTGGAAAAGGTCCAGAGCGACACGCGCGCGCGCATGATGCACCTGACCGATCCCTACATGCGCGAGCGCCTCAGCGATTTCGACGATCTTGCCAACCGCCTGCTGCGGCAGCTGATGGGACGCGACGTCAAGACCATGGCGGGCTCGCTAGCCAAGGATGCGATCATCATCGCGCGGTCCATGGGGGCGGCCGAGCTTCTCGATTATCCGCGCGAACGCCTGCGGGGCCTCGTTCTCGAAGACGGCGCGGCGACCAGCCATGTGGTGATCGTTGCCCGCGCCATGGGCATTCCCGTTGCCGGCCAGGTCAAGGGCGTCGTCTCCATGGCCGAAAACAACGATCCTGTCATCGTCGATGGCGATGACGGCCGCGTCCATCTGCGCCCGCAGGCGGATGTGGAGGCGGCCTATTCGGAAAAGGTCCGTTTTCGCGCCAAGCGCCAGGCGCTCTACCGCGAATTGCGCGACCGCCCCTCGGTGACGAAGGACGGCGTGCCCATCACCCTGTTGATGAATGCCGGCCTGCTCGTCGACCTGCCGCAGCTCGCCGAGGCCGGCGCGGCGGGCATAGGGCTCTTCCGCACCGAACTGCAATTCATGGTCGCATCGACATTCCCGCGCGCCGAGCAGCAGGAGCGGCTTTATCGCTCGGTGCTCGATGCCGCCGGCGAGCGGCCCGTCACGTTCCGCACGCTGGATATCGGCGGCGACAAGGTGCTGCCCTATTTCCGCAACACCGCCAACGAGGAAAATCCGGCCATGGGCTGGAGGGCGGTGCGGCTGACGCTGGACCGGCCCGGCCTGCTGCGCACCCAGGTGCGCGCGCTGCTGAAGGCGGCGGGCGGGCGCGAGCTGCGCCTAATGCTGCCGATGGTCACCGAAGTGGCGGAAGTGCGCAAGGCGAGCGAACTCATCAGCCGCGAGGTACAGCATCTGTCGCGCTTCGCCCATGATCTGCCGACGCGCGTCAAGATCGGCGCCATGGTCGAGGTGCCGTCGCTGCTCTGGCAACTGGACGAGCTGATGTCCGTAGTCGATTTCGTGTCGGTCGGTTCGAACGATCTCTTCCAGTTCGTGATGGCCGTCGACCGGGGCAATTCCATCATCGCCAACCGTTTCGACAATCTGTCCGTGCCCTTCCTGCGCGTGCTCCGGCACATCGTCGAGGCGGGGCAGCGCAACAATACCGATGTGACCCTATGCGGCGAGATGGCGGGCAAGCCGATATCCGCGATGGCCCTGCTCGGTCTGGGTTTTCGCTCCATTTCCATGTCGCCCGCCGCGATCGGCCCGATCAAGGCCATGCTCGGATCGCTCGACGTGGGCGAGCTCAGCGTGCAACTGGCCGAGGCGATGAATGGCCATGGCGACATGGGGTCGTTGCGGCACGTGCTGACCAAGCATGCGGAGCGCGCGGGCATTTCTTTGTGAGGTTTGAATGACGTCCATTCCGCAGGATCGCATGGATCAGCTGCTGAAGCGATTTTCCTTGATGGAAACGCAGATGGCCAGCAATCCCGATTCAGACACCTATGTCAAGCTTGCGTCGGAATATGCGGAGCTGGAGCCCGTCGTGTTCAAGATCCGCGAATTGCTCGATGCGCAGAGCGAGGCCGATGGCTTGCAGAGCCTGCTCGACGATCCGGCGACGGATCGCGACATGCGCGAACTGGCCGAGGCCGAACTGCCGGATGTGAGCGAGCGCATCGACGGGCTGGAACAGGAAATCCAGGTGCTGCTGCTGCCGAAGGACGTCGCCGACGACCGCAGCGCCATCCTGGAAATCCGCGCCGGCACCGGCGGATCGGAAGCCGCGCTCTTCGCCGGCGACCTGTTCCGCATGTATGAGCGCTACGCCGCCGACAATGGCTGGCGCGTGGAGCTGATTTCCGCCAGCGAGGGCGAGGCCGGCGGCTACAAGGAAGTCATCGCCATGGTCACCGGCAAGGGCGTTTTCGCCAAGCTCAAATTCGAATCCGGCGTCCACCGCGTCCAGCGCGTGCCCGATACCGAGGCGAGCGGGCGCATTCACACCTCCGCCGCCACGGTCGCGGTGCTTCCCGAGGCCGAGGATATCGATATCGACATTCGCCCCGAAGATATCCGCATCGATACGATGCGGGCGTCGGGATCGGGCGGGCAGCACGTCAATACGACCGATTCGGCCGTGCGCATCACGCATATTCCTTCCGGCATCGTGGTGGTCCAGGCGGAAAAGTCCCAGCATCAGAACAGGGCCCGGGCCATGCAGGTCCTGCGCTCGCGCCTCTTCGACATGCAGCGGCAGAAGGCCGACAGCGAACGATCCGAGGCAAGGCGCAGCCAGGTCGGTTCCGGCGACAGGTCAGAGCGCATTCGCACCTATAATTTCCCGCAGGGGCGGGTCACCGATCATCGCATAAACCTGACGCTCTACAAGCTCGATCGCATCATGGAAGGCGATCTCGGCGAATTGATCGGTGCGCTGATATCGGATTACCAGACGGCGCAGCTCGCCCAGCTCAACGAGAGCCACTGAATGACCGGGCGCAGCCGGAAACTTGCGGACCTCATCCGGCAGGCGAGGGACCATCTGGCACGGCAGGGGATTGCGTCGGCAGAGCTCGATGCGCGGCTGCTGGTGGAGTGGGCGACGGGCTGCAACCGCCTCGCCATGGTGCGGGAGCCGAATCGGCAGGCCGACATGGCAGAGGTCGAGCGGATCGACCGGGCGGTCGAGCGGCGAATCGCCGGGGAATCGGTGCATCGGATCATGGGATGGCGCGAATTCTTCGGCATGGAATTCGAACTGTCGGCGGATACGCTCGAACCACGCCCCGATACGGAGGCCCTGGTCGAGCTGGCATTGGGCTGGCTGACCTTGCGGGCCGGGCGAAACGGCAATGCGGTCGTGGTCGATCTCGGTACGGGAACAGGGGCCATCGCCCTTGCCCTGCTCCAGCATGTTCCGGGGCTTCAGGCCATAGGCGTGGACATATCCGCAGGCGCGCTGACGACAGCGCGGGGCAATGCGAAACGCGCCGGCTTGTCGGCCCGCTTCGCCGCCATCCAATCGGACTGGTTCGCGCGGATAAGTGGTTCATTCGACATGATAATTTCCAATCCGCCCTATATAGTATCGGCGGAGATACCGGGGCTGCAGAAGGAAGTTTCGATCCACGATCCGGCGCGCGCGCTCGATGGCGGGGCGGACGGACTGGATGCCTATCGCAAGATTGCGCAGGGCGCGTCGCGGCATCTTGCGGTAGAGGGCAGGGTGGCGCTCGAGATCGGCGCGGGACAAAGGGCGGATGTCGAGCGGATTTTCGCCGAGGCGGGTTTCGTGCCGGATGGGCTTCGCCACGACCTTGGCGGGCACGAGCGGGCACTTCTCTTTGCCCGGGCTAAAAAATAATGGAAAAAAGGCTTGGAATCTGCGCAGAAGATCGCTAGTTTCCGGGTACCGCTTTAAACCGACGACACTGGTTCTGCCAATCAAGCGATTGATCGGAAATCCCCAGAGTTTGAGTTCTCCTCGATGGTGTTCTGGAGAAAGCGTTTCTTGCGGAAGCACAAAAGTTTTTTGAACTTTGGATGCGATCGAAGCGCGGGGCGTGCTTCAGATCGGCATTTGAAAAGCGAGCTTTTTGACTCAAATGGTGAGCAAACAAGCGCCCCTGATTTTCTGAAAAGAGATAAGTATGAGGCCAGTACAGCAGAATAGGCGCATGCGCGGACGCGGCAACAACAACCGCAGCAAGGGACCAAATCCACTATCGCGCAATTATGAAAGCAACGGCCCGGACGTGAAGATCCGCGGCAATGCCCAGCATATCGCCGAAAAATATGCCACTCTTGCACGCGACGCCCAAAGCGCGGGCGACCGTGTGATGGCGGAAAACTATCTCCAGCATGCCGAACATTACAATCGCATCATTCTCGCGGCCCAGGCCGCCGCGCCGGTCCAGTATCAGCGCGACGACCAGGACCAGGATGATGACGGTTCCTATGATGATGACGGCCCGATCGCCGAGACCGAGCGTCAGGAACGGCCCGAGCGCCAGGATCGGCAGGAGAGGCAGGAACGGCAAGAGCGGCCGGAGCGACAGGACAGGCAGCCGCGGGTGAACCACGCCATCAATGGCAGCGGCCCGCAGCCGGTCATCGAAGGCACCCCCGCCGAGGTCGCCTATGATGACGATACGGCCAGCCAGCGCCAGCCGCAGGCACAGCCGGCACAGGCCGAAGCGCCCGAGGCGCCCGAGGCCGCCACTGCAGCGGACGAGGCCGCCGATGCGCCGAAGCCGGCAAGGCGCTCGACCCGTGGCCGTCGCCCGTCGCGTCCGCGCGAGGCACGTGGCGAGGAAGGCAATGGCGACGAGCAGTCGCCGGCAACGCGTGCCGAGGCCGCTAATGATATTTCTCCGGCCAGCATCGTCGCCGAAGTGAAGAAGCGGCGCGCCGCCGCCGAATCGGACGTCTAGGCGCCAGCGCATGCCGGCGGGTTGCCGCCGGACCTGAGATGATTTCGAACCACCCGCCGTCACCGCCGGGTGGTTCTTTCATTTGATGCTGTGGGTGGATGAGCTTGGGCTGCAAAAGCATCGTGCGTTCGATGGCTTGCCATGGGGAGCCGGAAGCACTCGCCCTCAGGCGGCGAGTTCCGACCGCCAGGGCGGATTGGCGCCGGCGCGCGAAACGGTCACCGTGGCGGCCTTGATTCCGAGCGTCAGCGCCGCCTCGATCTGCCGGTCGGTCAGTTCGGCAAGTCCGGCTTTCGTCAGCGCGCCGTTCTCCTGCAGCGAAGCCAGAACACCGGCGGTGAACGTATCGCCGGCGCCGACCGTATCGACCACGGCCACCCTTTGCCCCGGGACCTGCACGGCCTGCCGCTTCGTATAGCCGGTGGCGCCATCGGCGCCATGGGTGAGGAGAATCAGCTTCGGCCCGATGGCGTCGCCCTCGACCAGCCAGCGGCGCGCCACGTCTTCCAGCGATCCCACCTCGCCGAACCAGTTGAGATCTTCGTCGGAAACCTTGACGATGTCGGACATGGCGATCATCCGGCGCATGCGCGCGAGGTGCTTTTCCTTGTCCGGGATGAATCCCGGCCGGATGTTCGGGTCGAGGATGATGACGCGCTTCGCGTGTTCGCGCGCCATCAGCGCCTCATAGGTGCTGCCGCACGGCTCGGGAATGAGGCTGATCGCCCCGAATTGCAGCGCGGTCACATTGGCGTCGAGTTCGGGCAGGTGCTCCGGCGCCAGCGAGCGGCCGGCGCTGTTCTCGTCGTAGAAGATATAGCTCGCCTGGCCATCGACCAGCCTTACGAAGGCGAGGGTGGTCGGCTGCGGCGAAATATGCGCGTAGCGACTGCCGACATGGTTCTGCGCGAGACTGTCGCGCAGCATCTGCCCGAAGAAATCGGAGGAAAGCCCGGAGTAGAATTCGGTCGGCACGCCGAGCCGGCCAAGGGCGACGGCGGTGTTGAACACCGCGCCGCCGACATAGGGGGAAAAGGCGGTTTCGCCGGCCTCGGTCACGCGCGGAAGCATGTCTATAAGGGCTTCGCCACAACATAAAATCATTGAACAATCTCTCTTGGATAAATGACACCCTTGCGGATGATAATATTGGCATAAAGGCGGGTTTCGCCCGTGGCAACGATCGTGTGTGCCGTTTTCACACGGGCGTAGAAATCGGCACCCGCCAAGGCGACGAGCCTGGCGCCCGGCGCATATTTTGCGCAGATCCGGCTCATTTCATCATGAACCGGGTCGGAAAGTTCCGGCTCGCCGCGAACCGAGGCCCTGAACAGCGGTTCGGCGACGAAATCGTCCACCGGCAATATCTGCAGGATCGCTTCGAGAAGCGGAACGAGCGGAATGCCGTCTGCGCGCACCAGCCGCGTCGCATCCGTCTGCGCCGGATAATTCGCATCGACGAGCGCGATCTCGTCGCCATGGCCCATGCTGCGCAGGGTCGCGAGCAGTTCCGGCCCGAGCAGGGGTGAAATGCCGATCAGCATGGCCGCTCCGTGGATTGTGCCGATTGCATCATGGCCCGCGCCATGGGGCGCGTCGTGGGTCCCGTCATGGCTGGTCGACCTTCCTGAATATCTTCTGGCCGAGGAGAAACCTGTCGGCGAGCGGCAGGCTGGCGGCGCCGAGAGCGCGCGCGTGAATACCGACCGTTCCTTCAAGGATCACCGGCAGTTCGATGCCCTCGAGATCGAAGGTTTCGACATGGCCGCGAATGGCGGCGACGATCCGCGTGCGCACGTCGGACGGCATCCAGCCATCGATGATCGCCGCTTCGAAATCGACCACCGAGGCCGAGGCAACGACCGCATGGGCGATCGCCCGCGCCGCATTGTCGATCCACTCGTCCAGTTCCGGTCCCATCGTGCCCCAGTCCTCCGGGGAGGTCCACAGCGGCGAGGGATCGCGGCCAAGACCGGTAACGACGCGCTCCAGCGTGGTGATGGAGGCGACATCGATCAGCTGGCGCACATGGTTGCCCTGGGGGATGGCTTGGGGGCCGTCTCCGGGGCGGGCCCGGGGGCTGCCGGGCGCGGGGACCGGCATGGAACCGAGCGCCCCGGCATTGCCGCTGCGCCCCGCATAGAGGCTGCCATTGATGACGATGCCGCCGCCGATGAACGAACCGATGAAGAAATAGACGAAATCGCTGATGTCCTTGCTCTGGCCGAAGACGAGCTCGGCGCCGCAGGCGGCCGTCATGTCGTTCTGGAGATAGACCGGGAACGGGCAGATATCCTGGATCAGCTGCCTGACGTCGCAGCCCTTCCACTGGTCGAGCACGTCCTGCGGCGCGCCGACCGTATCGGCCCATTTCCACAATTCGAAAGGCGCGGCAATGCCGAGGCCCGCCAGCCTTTCCCGCTGGCCCGGAGCCAGCTCCGCCAGCATTTCCTCTATGCCGGCCTCGGCGATCGCAAGGATGTTGTCCGGCGCCGGATAATCATAGGGAACATGGCGCATCGCCCTGATATTGCCGACGAAATCGATCATGACGAGATCGGCGCTCCGGCGCCCGATCTTCAGGCCGAAGAAGAATGCGCCTTCGGGATTGAGGGCCATGGGAACGAGCGGCTGGCCGATCCGTCCGCGCAGGGGAGCCTCGCGCCGCAGCAGTTCGTCCGCTTCCAGCATGCGCATGATGATCGAGCTCGTCTGGGCGGAGAGACCCGTCATGCGCGCAATGGCGGTCTTGGCGAGACTGCCATGCTGGCGCAGCAGCGACAGCACGACCCGCTCATTGTGGTCGCGCATTCCGCTCTGGTTCGTGCCGTGGTGAAGCTGCGCACGCCGGGTGCCTTGCTCCGAGATACGGGTGCTCAATGGTCTCCTCCCATCCGTCAGCGGGACAATGGCGGCGGCAATGGCCCCTGTCAATATTAAATCAGAGTGATTTATTAATGTTGACAGCGGGCACGGGGTGGTATTTCTTGATGCAGCACTTGGCCGGGAGGATAACTGTCCGAGGTGTTGAGAGATTAACAGGGCGCCGGGTCAACTGGCGTCAGCGCGGACAGGCGTGACCATGCCGTCCCAAGAGGAGGAAGTTGCATGAACAGAGTAAGTTTTCTGAAATCGTCGGTATTCGGTGCTGCGGCCATGGCGCTCGGCGCTTTTGCCGTTCCTGCGCAGGCTGCCGATGTGAGCGCCTGCCTGATCACCAAGACCGACACGAACCCGTTCTTCGTCAAGATGAAGGAGGGCGCGCAGGCCAAGGCCCAGGAACTCGGCGTCGAGCTGAAGGCCTATGCCGGCAAGATCGACGGCGATACCGAGAGCCAGGTCGCGGCCATCGAGACCTGCATCGCCGACGGCGCCAAGGGCATCCTCATCACCGCTTCCGACACGGCCGGCATCGTCTCGTCGGTCAAGCTGGCGCGGGATGCCGGCGTCCTCGTCATCGCGCTCGACACGCCGCTTGATCCGGTCGACGCGGCGGACGCCACATTCGCCACCGACAACCTGCTTGCCGGCGAACTCGTCGGCAAATGGGCGGCGGGAACCCTCGGCGACAAGGCCAAGGATGCCAAGGTCGCATTCCTCAACCTCACGCCGTCGCAGCCTTCGGTCGACGTCCTGCGCGACCAGGGCTTCATGAAGGGCTTCGGCATCGACGTTGCCGACATCAACAAGATCGGCGACGAGAAGGACCCGCGCATCGTCGGCCACGACATCACCAATGGCAACGAGGAAGGCGGCCGCAAGGCGATGGAGAGCCTTCTGCAGAAGGACCCCGAGATCAACGTCGTGCACACGATCAACGAACCGGCCGCCGCCGGCGCCTATGAGGCGTTGAAGGCCGTCGGCAAGGAGAAGGACGTGCTCATCGTTTCGATCGATGGCGGCTGCCCGGGCGTGAAGAATGTCGAGGCAGGCATCATCGGCGCGACGTCGCAGCAATATCCGCTGATGATGGCGGCGCTCGGCATCGAGGCGATCAAGAAATTCGCCGATACGGGCGAAAAGCCGAAGCCGACCGAAGGCAAGGACTTCTTCGACACCGGCGTCGCGCTCGTCACCGACAAGCCGGTCGACGGCGTCGAATCGATCAGCGTCAAGGATGGCCTGGCCAAGTGCTGGGGCTGAGCCTTTAACGGGCGGGCGCTCCCGACAAGGGAACGCCTGCCTGCCCGCATTCGCCGGCCGGTGCCGGCATCCAGCGGCGACAACAGGCGCCAGGGCGAGAGCGAGCTGCGTTCAAGGGGCGAAAGCCACGGACGGAGCCTGCCGATCCAACTACCTCCGGGAGGTCATCCATGACAGAGACTGAGCGAACCACGCATCAAAAGCAGGAGTTTGAAAGCGTCCTGACGCAAAGCTCCGCCGATGTCGCCAGCTTCGACAGCAATGAGAAGAGCACGCTCGAACGCATCCGGCATTATCTTCATTCGAGCCCTGCGGCCGTGCCCCTCATCGTGCTCGTGCTTTCCCTGGCTGCCTTTGCCGCCATTGTCGGCGGGCGGTTCTTCACGCCCTTCGCGCTGACGCTGATCCTGCAGCAGGTCGCCATCGTCGGCATTGTCGGCGCTGCGCAGACGCTCGTCATCCTCACCGCCGGCATCGATCTTTCGGTCGGCGCCATCATGGTGCTGACCTCCGTGGTGATGGGCCAGTTCACCTTCCGCTACGGTTTGCCGGTGGAAGTTGCCGTCGCCTGCGGCCTGGCGCTCGGCGCGCTGTGCGGCTTCGTCAATGGCGTGCTCGTCGCCCATATCAAGCTGCCGCCCTTCATCGTCACGCTCGGAACCTGGCAGATCTTCCTCGCGGCCACCTATATCTACTCGGCCAACGAGACGATCCGCGCCCAGGAAATCGAACAACAGGCGCCGCTGTTGCAATTCTTCGGCCAGAAGCTTTCCTTCGGCGGCGCGACCTTCACCTATGGCGTCTTCGCCATGATCGTGCTGATCGCCATCCTCTGGTATGTCCTCAATTATACCGCCTGGGGCCGGCATCTCTACGCGATCGGCGACGATCCCGAGGCGGCACAGCTTTCCGGCGTGCGCACCAAGCGCGTCCTCGTTTCCGTCTATGTGCTGGCGGGCCTCATCTGCGCGCTGGCCGGCTGGGCCCAGATCGGGCGCAACGGCTCGGTCTCGCCGCAGGTCGGCCAGTTCGCCAATATCGAATCCATCACCGCAGTGGTCATCGGCGGCATGTCGCTCTTCGGCGGCCGCGGCTCGATCATGGGCATGCTCTTCGGCGCATTGATCGTCGGCGTGTTCTCGTTCGGCATGCGCATGATCGGCACCGACGTGCAATGGACCTATCTCATAATCGGCCTCTTGATCATCTCCGCCGTGGCAATCGACCAGTGGATCAGAAAGGCAGCAAGCTGATGACGACACCAACACCATCCGCCGCCCCGATCCTGACCGCGCGGGGCCTCGTCAAGCGCTACGGGCGCGTCACCGCGCTCGACCACGCCGATTTCGACCTCTATCCGGGCGAAGTGCTCGCGGTGATCGGCGATAATGGCGCCGGCAAATCCTCGCTGATCAAGGCGATTTCCGGCGCCATCCATCCGGACGAAGGCGAGATCCATCTCGACGGCAAGCCGATCAATTTCCGCTCGCCGATGGAAGCGCGGGAGGCGGGCATCGAGACGGTCTACCAGAACCTCGCATTGTCGCCGGCGCTGTCGATCGCCGACAACATGTTCCTCGGGCGCGAGCTGCGCAAGCCGGGCATTGCCGGCAAGCTCTTCCGCATGCTCGACCGCAAGACCATGGAGAAGCTGGCGCGCGACAAGCTTTCCGAACTCGGCCTGATGACCATCCAGAACATCAGCCAGACGGTGGAAACGCTTTCCGGCGGCCAGCGGCAGGGCGTCGCCGTGGCGCGCGCGGCTGCCTTCGGCTCCAAGGTCGTCATCATGGACGAGCCGACGGCGGCGCTCGGCGTCAAGGAATCGCGCCGGGTGCTGGAGCTGATCCAGGACGTGAAGAAGCGCGGCCTGCCGATCGTGCTGATTTCGCACAACATGCCGCACGTCTTTGAAGTTGCGGACAGAATTCACATCCACAGGCTCGGAAAGCGGCTTACCGTGATCGACCCGAAAGAGTATACGATGTCCGACGCAGTTGCCTTCATGACAGGCGCCAAGCCGGCGCCCTCACCGGGCAATTGAGTTGCGGACAAACAGATTTTCAATCACAAGGATATTTCGATAATGAAGCGTTCCGAGATCAATAGGATCATCCGCGAGAGCGACAAGTTCATCCGCTCGTTCGGCTATGTCATGCCGCCCTTCGCCTACTGGACGCCGGAGGAACTGAAGGCCCGCACCGCCGGCGATTCGAAGGCGATACTCGATGCAAGGCTCGGCTGGGACATCACCGATTACGGCCAGGGCAAGTTCGACGAGCTCGGCCTGTTCCTGTTCACCACCCGCAACGGCAATCAGGAAGACCTGAAGAAGGGCGGCGGCATGCTCTATGCCGAGAAGATCATGATCTCGCGCGAGAAGCAGCTTTCGCCGATGCACCGGCATATCGTCAAGGCCGAGGACATCATCAATCGCGGCGGCGGCACGCTGGTCCTCGAATTGTTCAATTCGCGCGAGGATGGCAGCGTCGACGAGGCGACCGATGTCGAGGTGGCGACGGACGGGCGGATCGTGAAGCTTGCGGCCGGCGGCCTGCTCAAGCTGCAGCCGGGCGAAAGCGTCACGCTGCTGCCGGGCAACTGGCATGCCTTCTGGGGCGAGGGCGGCGACGTGCTCATCGGCGAAGTATCGACCGTCAATGACGACCTGACCGACAATATATTCCGCGAGCCGATCGGCCGGTTCTCCTCGATCGAGGAAGACGAGGCGCCGCTGCACCTGCTGGTATCCGACTACG
This sequence comes from Phyllobacterium sp. 0TCS1.6A, assembly GCF_026420825.1. NCBI lineage: Bacteria > Pseudomonadati > Pseudomonadota > Alphaproteobacteria > Hyphomicrobiales > Phyllobacteriaceae > Phyllobacterium > Phyllobacterium sp. 0TCS1.6A. The sequence goes on along the minus strand of NZ_JAPMAB010000013.1, from coordinate 89,851 downwards.
ACAAATGGCTCGCCTGATCGCGCTGCAGGACCTCGCAACCGAAATCCTCGGCCGCTCGGCCGGATGCCAGCGGTTCGTGGTCGCCATAGCCGGCCCTCCCGGGGCCGGCAAGTCGACGGTCTCGGCCAGCCTGTGCGAGGCCATCAACGCGATCGAGCCGGATGCGGCGGCGGTGGTTCCCATGGACGGGTTCCACCTCGACAATGCCATTCTCGACCAGATGGACATGCGCAAGCGCAAGGGATCGCCGCCGACATTCGATTGCGCCGGGCTCGAACTGCTGTTGCAGCGCCTGCGCGCGAGCGGCGACGACGTGGTCATTCCGCTGTTCGACCGCAAGCTCGATCTCGCCCGCGCCGGGGCGGCCATCGTCGGCAGGCAGACGCGCATCCTGCTGGTCGAAGGCAATTACCTGCTGCTGGACCAGGCGCCCTGGGACAGGCTGCAGCCGCTCTTCGACCTGTCGGTGTTTCTCGAGGTCGATCGCACCGAGCTCGAAAACCGGCTGGTGCAGCGCTGGCTGGGCTATGGCTACAATGTCGGCTCCGCCCAGGCGCGCGCGCTGTCGAACGACATCCCCAATGCGGAACTGGTGCTGGAGAAATCGCGCCCGGCCGACTTCCGCGTCTTGAACTGAGGCTGTGCCGAACCCTTGAAAGACACCGCTATGCTACGAGCATTCCAAGTTCGCGAGCAATCGACGGGAGCCGCGCAGCCTCTCTCGCAACGTTGACCTCACGAGTAGCATGAGCCGTTTCTTGCAACCTCTTGTCCAGTCTATATTCCTTGCGTGCCTCCAGCCATTCGAGGACGTCCGAAAGGTGCCATAGCGTAACCGATGGTCCATCATGGACCGGGCTCGGAAAATCCGGATTGGAAACCATGAGCTTGCGAATATTCTGGCGGCTCTTGCCGACAAGGTCCGCGATCTGGGTGGCACTGACGAAGTCGGGGTAGGCTTCGACCAGCATCGCGGTCGGCAGTGCCGCCTTGACGTCTTCAAGGGCCGTGCGAATGGCGTTCCGGGCGCCGTCCGCCTCTCTGTCGAACTGCAATGCAAGGCGACCGGCAATGCCGATGCCGACAAGCATATCCGTGCAGCCGGCTTCCCCAAGCCGTTCCACAATGTCGTCCTGATCCGCATCGGTTGCGGCCAACCGGTATTTCAGAGTGAAATTATATTCTTGCATTGTAGTCACGCCTTATCTGCTTTTGCCTTGGCGGCAGTGTGCGTCGTGCAATTGTCGACGACCCGGCGCAACGCCCTGGCATGGGTGCCGGCGTTTTTCGGCGTACTCCAAATGCTGGTTATGCAGAACTCGTCGCAACGACATGTGTCCTCCTTGTATGGGCAGAACATCTTTCCCCAGGCATGGCTCCCGCCAACGCTTATGCGCCATCCTGCTGCTTCTGCGTATCTTATGGCTTCTTCAATATCTTTCTTGGGATGCGGCTTACGCACCATTTATCTCCTTAAATACATATATCGACGTGGTTGTCATTTGACAACCCATGCTAATGAATGGAAAATATAATGACCTCTATGCTCACAAATCCGACGTCCCTGCAAATCCCCCCACTTTCCTCATCCTGAGCCTGTCGAAGGACGCAGGGAGGCTGATGCAGCGCCATGTTCACCGAGCTTGCAGCGATGAAGTGCGTGCTTCGACAAGCTCGGCATGGGGGAGGTGCATCAGCACGATTGGTTCACGATATGGATGTTGACTTGATAGCAAGGCGGTAGACCCGCCCAGATCGATACTCTCGTCGGGGCCACCGAGCCCGCGGCTGTCAATCAGCAGCCACCCACGCCTCCCTCATGTCTCCCTCACGCTCGCATGTCTCCAAAGCCCGCTCCCCAAATCCCAGTTGCAAATAATTCGCACTTGCAAAAGGTTTGGCGCGTGCTAAAGATGCAGTTGCAAATCAATTGCAGAAGGAACGGATATGTTCGCAAGGTGGGCGGTGCTGGCGGCGCGGCGGGTTGTGCCGATGACGAGGTTGGTTGTGGCAATGGCGCGGCGGGGTTCGTATCTCGCGGGCCCGGTGCTTTCCATGCCGGGGCGGCTGCCGTCCCCGCAGCGGCAGGGCTGGCCGGCGGCAAGACGGGTTCTGATGATGGCGATACTGGCAGGCCTGGTCATGGGCCAGGGGGGCCAGGGGGCGGCCGCTGCTGAAAAGTTCAAGGTGGTGACGACCTTTACCGTCATTGCCGACATGGCGCGCAATGTCGCCGGCGATGCGGCAACGGTGGAATCGATCACCAGGCCCGGCGCCGAGATCCATAATTACCAGCCGACGCCCGGCGATATCCGGCGCGCACAGGGCGCCAAGCTGATCCTGTGGAACGGTCTCGGTCTCGAGCTCTGGTTCGAGAAGTTCTTTGCCGGCCTCGAAGACGTGCCGGGCGTGGTCGTGACCGCCGGCGTCGAGCCGATGAGCATCACCGAAGGCCCCTATGACGGCAAGCCCAACCCCCATGCCTGGATGTCGCCCGCTGCCGGGCTGGTCTATGTCGACAATATCCGCGATGCGCTGGTCAAATATGATGCGCCCAATGCGCAGGTCTACAAGGCCAATGCCGAGGCCTACAAGGCGAAGCTCAAGGCGGCGATCGACCCGATCAAGGCGCAGCTCGCCGCCGTGCCGGAGGACAAGCGCTGGCTGGTGTCGAGCGAAGGCGCATTCTCCTATCTCACGCGCGATTTCGGCCTGAAGGAACTCTATCTCTGGCCGATCAATGCCGATCAGCAGGGCACGCCGCAGCAGGTGCGCAAGGTGATCGACGCGGTGCGGAGCAACAGGATCGGCGTCGTCTTTTCGGAGAGCACCATCTCGGCCGATCCGGCCAGGCAGGTGGCGCGGGAGACCGGCGCCGAATATGGCGGCGTGCTCTATGTCGACTCCCTGACCGATGAAAGCGGGCCGGTGCCGACCTATCTCGACCTGCTGCGCGTAACGACGAGCACGATAGCGGCGGGACTTGCCCGATGAACGCACGCACCGGCGAACCATTCCAGCTGCCACCACAGCCGCCACCCCAGCCGCCATTGAATCCCTCCGGCGAAGGGGAGGGCATCGCCGTGCGCGATGCCACCGTGACCTACCGCAACGGCCATACGGCATTGCGCAATGTCAGCTTCGCCATTCCGAAGGGCACGATCACCGCGCTCGTCGGCGTCAATGGGTCCGGCAAATCCACCCTGTTCAAGGCGATCATGGGTTTCGTCAAGGCGTCCGAGGGCAGCGTCGCGGTGCTCGGCCGGCCTGTGCACGAGGCGCTGAAGCGCAATCTCATCGCCTATGTGCCGCAGAGCGAGGAGATCGACTGGAACTTCCCGGTTCTCGTCGAGGACGTGGTGATGATGGGCCGTTACGGCCATATGGGCATGATGCGCATTGCCCGTGCGGCGGACCGGGCCGCCGTCGACGGCGCGCTGGCCCGCGTCGGCATGACGGATTATCGCAAGCGGCAGATCGGCGAATTGTCGGGCGGGCAGAAGAAGCGCGTCTTCCTTGCCCGCGCCCTGGCGCAGGACGGGCAGGTGATATTGCTGGACGAGCCCTTTACCGGCGTCGATGTGAAGACCGAGGAGGCCATCGTCGCGCTGCTGCTGGGTTTGCGCGCCGAGGGCAGGGTGATCCTCGTATCGACCCATAATCTCGGCAGCGTGCCGGAATTCTGCGACCGCACGGTGCTGCTCAACCGCACGGTGCTGGCCGCGGGGCCGACGGCGGAAGTCTTCACCCAGGCCAATCTCGAAAAGGCGTTTGGCGGCGTGCTGCGGCAGTTCCGCCTCGACAAGGCGGGCAATGGCGATGCGGTGAGCATCATCAGCGACGACGAGCGGCCGTTCATCTCCCGCACGCCCGCTGCCTCCGAACCCGACAGCACGGATAAGGGCCGGCGCTAGCATGGCAACGCTTCTCGAACCTTTCACCTATGGCTACATGGTCAATGCCATGTGGGTTTCGGCGCTGGTCGGCGGCGTCTGCGCCTTCCTCTCCGCCTATCTGATGCTCAAGGGCTGGTCGCTGATCGGCGACGCGCTTTCGCATGCCATCGTTCCGGGCGTCGCCGGCGCCTATATGCTCGGCCTGCCGTTCTCCATCGGCGCGTTCTTCTCCGGCGGGCTCGCGGCGGCGGCGATGCTGTTCCTCAACCATCGCACCAAGCTGCGCGAGGATGCGATCATCGGCCTGATCTTCTCGTCGTTCTTCGGTCTCGGCCTGTTCATGGTGTCGCTGTCGCCGACATCGGTGAACATCCAGACGATCATTCTCGGCAACATACTGGCGATCACGCCGGAGGCCACGCTGCAGATCGCCATTATCGGCTTCGTCTCGCTCGTCGTGCTGCTCGCCAAGTGGAAGGACCTGATGGTGGTGTTCTTCGACGAAAGCCATGCGCGCTCGATCGGCCTCAACCCGCCGCTGCTGAAGCTCGTCTTCTTCACGCTGCTTTCGGCCTCGACGGTCGCCGCATTGCAGACGGTGGGCGCCTTTCTCGTCATCTCCATGGTGGTCACGCCCGGCGCCACCGCCTATCTCCTGGCCGACCGCTTCCCGCGCCTCATCGCCATCGCGGTCGTGATCGGCACCTGCACCAGCTTCCTCGGCGCCTATGCGAGCTATTTCCTCGATGGCGCCACCGGCGGCATCATCGTCGTGCTTCAGGCGCTGGTCTTCCTCGTGGTGTTCGTCACGGCGCCCAAGCACGGCCTGCTCGCGGCCCACCGGCGCGCGACGCGCGCCTTGAAAGAAGAGGGCGCGACGCGCGCATTGGGCGCACTGAAAGAGGAGGGCGCGGCATGAGCATCTGGGAAGCGCTGTTCCTGCCCTTCATGGTGAAGGGTCTCATCATCGCCGTGCTGGTCGCCATACCGATGGCGCTGCTTTCCTGCTTCATGGTGCTGAAGGGCTGGGCGCTGATGGGCGATGCGATCTCGCATGCGGTCTTCCCCGGCGTCGTCCTCGCCTATGTGGTGGGGCTGCCCTATTCGGTGGGCGCCTTCATCGCCGGCATGTCCTGCGCGCTGGCGACCGGCTATCTGAAGGAGAACAGCCGCATCAAGCAGGATACGGTGATGGGCGTGGTGTTTTCGGGCATGTTCGGCGCCGGGCTGGTGCTCTATGTGGCGATCCGGCCGGACGTGCATCTCGACCATATCCTGTTCGGCGACCTCCTCGGCATCACCATGCGCGACATCGTCGAGACCGGCGTCATCGCCGCCTTCATCGTCGCCGTGCTGCTGGTCAAATGGCGCGATTTCTTCCTGCATGCCTTCGATCCGGCGCAGGCGCGGGTGTCGGGCCTCAATGTCCGGCTCCTGCATTACGGGCTCCTGTGCCTCATCTCGCTGACGATCGTCGCCGCGCTGAAGGCGGTGGGCATCATCCTCGCCATCGCCATGCTGATCGCGCCGGGCGCCATCGCGTTCCTGCTCACCCGCCGCTTCGCCTCCATGCTCGGCGTGGCGCTGGCGGTCGCCGTCTTCGCATCGCTGGCGGGCGTCGTGCTTTCGTCCATCCTCGACAGCGCGCCGGCGCCGACCATCGTCCTCGTCATGGCGGCGATCTTCGTCGTCGCGCTCGCGGCAACGCAATTGCGTCGCCCCGCCGTGCAGGTGGAGTGATCAGGCGGCGAGGAGCTCGGGAAACATCAGCGAACGATGGGCGGCGACGCCGGCCCTGGTGCCATCGCCCACCGCCAGCGCCACGGAGCCTGCCATGGCAGCCGCATCGCCGCAGGCAAAGATCCCGGCCCGGCTCGTCATCTGCAGCGCATCGACGCGGATATAGGCGCCGAGCGGCCCCTCATCGAAGGCGCAGCCCAATTGCCCGGCGAGCGGCGCGGCAACCCGCGTCGACGGAGCGGTGAACAGCCCGCCAAGCGCCACGCTGCGGCCATCGGCAAGCTCGACCGTCACCATGTCGCCGGAACCGCCGAGCGCGCGCACCGGCTGCGTCTCGACATTGACGCCGCGCCGCGCCAGCGCCGCCAGCTGGTCCGCATCCGGCTCGAATGTGCCATTGGTGAAGAAGGTCGTGCTGCCCCAGTCCGGCAGCATCATCGCCTGGTGCATCGAGATCGCCCCGGTGGCGAGGACGCCGATCGGCGCCTCTCCGATCTCATAGCCATGGCAATAGGGGCAGTGGAACACGTTGCGGCCCCATCGCTGCTTCAGCCCCGGCACGTCGGGCAGCTGGTCGCTGACGCCGAAGGCCAGGATGAGGCGGCGGCCGCGATGGGCCTTGCCCGCGGCGTGGACCGTGAAATCGTCGAGATCGCCATTGGCCGTCCCGGCGCGGCCCTCCAGCCATTCCACCGTCGGATAGGCCAGCAATTGCCGGCGGGCGCGCTCGGCGATTTCCGCCGGATCGACGCCGTCCTGCGTCAGGAAGCCATGGGAGGTCGAGGCAAAGCGGTTGCGCCTTTCGCCGGCGTCGATGACGAGCACGCGGCGCTTCGCCCGGGCCAGCTGCAGCCCGGCGGCCATGCCGGCATAGCTGCCGCCGATGATGATGACTTCATGTTGCATGATGGCTGTTTCCATGTTGGGCGTGGGCGGCGAAGCGGCGGTGGAAATCGGCGGCAAGATCGGCAAGCGACACGCTGCCCAGCCGCTCGATGATCAGGGCCTCGGCCTCGGCGAAAGCGCCGTCGAGCGCCTGGTTGACCGCCTGCTCGACCAGGCATTGCGGCGTCTCGGTTCGATTGCCGAGCGCGAACATCTCCGGCGCGCCCACCGCGTCATACATGTCGCGCAGCGTGATGTCCCTGAGGTCGCGGGCGATGACCCAGCCACCGCCATGCCCCTTCTGCGAGGTGACGAAACCGGCCTCGCGCAGCCCCGCCATCGTCCGCCGCACCACGACGGCATTGGTCTGCATGCACAGGGCCAGCTCCTCCGACGTCATGGCCTTGCCGCGCTCGGCCATGTGCAGGATGACGTGGAGAATGGCGGATAGTCTGCTGTTGCGTTTCATGTAACAACGTATGATACATGAAACGCGTGCTGTCAAGCCCTGCAATTTTTACTTGCACTCGTCCCCAATTTCACTTGGATTCATTTCACGGGCACTCGTCTATTGAAGAGACAGGCTTCAGACACGATCTGAGGTTGCAGCGCGCGCGGGTCTGCGCGCGTCGGATTTCCGGGGAAGCGCAGCATGAACAGATATTCCATCGGCTTCTGGATATTCGTCCTCGCCGTCGTTTCGATGAGCGGCGTCGTCTTCAGCTGGGTGGTCTATGACGAGCCGACCATGATCGGCGCGATCTTCGCGCTGTTCACCTGCGTGCCGCTGATCGCGCTGGAGCGCGGCGCGCTGTTCCCGCGCCTCTATTCGCGCCTGGCCGTGCTGCCGACGCCGTTCTACATCATGGCGACGCTGCTGCTCTATTCGGTGCTGATCTATTTCGGCTCGGCCTTGTGCCGCATGCTGCTGAATTTCCTCGGCTATCAGACCTACGACCACTGGACGAAGATCGCGATGCTGCCGCCGAGCGCCTTCTTCTCGACCCTCGTCATCGCCGCGGTGCTGAGCTTCGTCGCCCGCGTGCGCGAACTGCTCGGCCGGGATGTCTTCACCAGCCTGCTGCTGGGCAAATACCGCAAGCCGATCGAGGAGGAGCGGGTGTTTCTCTTCGTCGATCTCGCCGGCTCCACCTCCTTTGCCGAAGAACATGGCGACCTGCGCGCCCAGCAGTTTCTCGGCGCCCTGTTCGCTGCCTTCGCCGCCCCGGTCCGCCGCCATGGCGGCGCCATCGACGATTATATCGGCGATGCGGCGATCATCACCTGGCCGATGAAGAACGGCATCAAGAACGGCAATTGCGTGCGCTGCGTGTTCTCGATCCTCGATGCGATCGAGGCGGACAGGGAGAAATGGCTGCAGAAATTCGGCCGGGTGCCGCGCCTGCGCGCCGCGCTGCATGGCGGTCCGATCATCGCCGCGGAGATCGGCGTCGATCACCACAAGATCGCCTATTTCGGCGACACGGTGAATACGACGGCGCGGCTGGAAGGCCTGTGCCGCACATTGAACGAGCCGGTGCTGATCTCCAGCGACCTTGCCGGCCGGATCGATTTCAAGGACGGCATAGGCACGGATTATCTCGGCAACCACGCGCTGCGCGGCAAGGGCCAGTCGCTCGGCGTCATGGCGCTGCGCCGCTCGCCGGTGCCGGTGGCGGAGCCCGAACCCGCCGCCATGGCGCCGGTCGCCGGCTAGCGCTGCCTCCGATCAGTATACGCAGTTGCGTATACTTGTGTTTTAAACGCACTCGCGTATAATCTATTTTTAAGCGCGAATGCGTATATTCAGGATTTATACGCTATTGCGTATATCGGAGGCAACATGACCGAAGCCATTGCCCGCACCGAAAAACAGCTCGGCGCCATCATCCGCCGCGTCCGCAAGCAGTCAGGGCTTACCCAGGGCGGGCTTGGCGACCTGATCCATCTGCGCCAGGGCACGATCTCGCGGCTTGAGGCAGGGGAGCCTGCCGTGCAGCTGCGCACGCTGATGGAAACGCTCTCCGCGCTCAAGCTCGAACTGGTGATCCGACCGCGGACGCAGGCCGGCGCTGCCGACATCGAAGATCTGTTCTGATGGCACGGCGCAAGGCGCATGTGCCTCTCGACGTATTTCTGAACGGCCGCCTTGTTGGCGTTTTGCGCCGGGAGCCGTCCGGCGCCATCGATTTCACCTATGCGCGCGCCTGGCTGGACTGGGGCGACACGTTCCCGGTGTCGCTGTCGCTGCCGCTGCGGGAAGACCGCTATATCGGCGCGCCCGTCGCCAATGTCTTCGACAATCTGCTGCCGGACAATGAATCCATTCGCAGGCGCGTGGCCGAGCGGGTCGGCGCGGAGGGCATCGACGCCTACAGCCTGCTGGCCGCGCTCGGCCATGATTGCGTCGGCGCGCTGCAATTCCTGCCGGATGGCAGCGAGCCCGGTCCGGCGGGCAGCGCCGAGGGCAGGGCGGTGAGCGATGATGAAATCGCCGCGCTCCTTGCCAATCTCGCCAGCGCGCCGCTCGGCATGGGTGACGACCGGGATTTCCGGATCTCGCTTGCCGGCGTGCAGGAGAAGACGGCGCTGCTGTTCAAGGATGGCCGCTGGTTCAAGCCCTCCGGCACGGCGGCGACCACGCATATACTCAAGCCGCAGATCGGCCAGATCGCAAACGGGCTCGACCTTTCGGACAGCGTCGAGAACGAATATTTCTGCCTCAAGCTGCTCAAGGCGTTCGGGCTGCCGGCCGCCAATGCCGAGATCGCCGATTTCGGCGCGCGCCGCACCCTGGTCGTCGAGCGTTTCGATCGTCGCTGGACAAAGGACAACCGCCTGTTGCGCCTGCCGCAGGAGGACATCTGCCAGGCGCTCTCCATTTCGCCGACGCGAAAATACCAGTCCGAAGGCGGTCCGGGCATGCGCGGCATCATCCAGATGCTCAAGGCCAGCGACCGGCCGGACGAGGATATTGCCGCCTTCATGCGCGCCTGCATCCTGTTCTGGCTGATCGGCGCGACGGACGGACATGCCAAGAATTTCAGCATCTTCCTCGCACCCGGCGGCCGCTTCCGCATGACGCCGCTCTACGATGTGCTGACGACCCAGCCGAGCCTCGACAGCGGGCAGATCCCGCGCCGGAAATTCAAGCTCGCCATGTCGGTCGGCAGCAACAATCACTATGCCGTCGATGAGATCGTCCCGCGCCATTTCCAGCAGACCGCCGACGAGGCGGGCATGGGGAAGGCCGCGCTGCAGGCGATTTTCGAAGAACTCGCCGCAACCGCCGGCAAGACGATCTCGACCATTGTCGATGAGCTGCCGCAGGGATTCCCGCCGCAGCTGGTCGACTCGATCACCGCTGCCATGACGGGCCGGACAGGGCTCATCGCGCGCTATCTCGAGGGCAGCGAGTCATAGGCAAAGGCCCGCATTCCCCGCCATTCAACCTCCCTCATGCTGAGCCTGCCGAACCCACGAAGCATGCACTATTTTGATGCAACCGAAAAAGCGATTGCAGCAACGTTGCTGCGCCCTTCGTGGTTCGACGAACTTGTCTGTTGAATGCTTGTTATGATGAGACGGTCCACGTGCCTTCTACCACACGTGGACCGAGGGACAGGAGGCCGTTTCGACAGCGGGACTTTGAAGTCCGATGGTGAGCAGTGCCCTATCCTTCGATGACACCCGAAACAGTTGCAAGGGGCATCGACCCCGTATGACAAGCCAGGGGATTTCATCATGACACAGTTTGAGCGTTTTGTCGGCATCGATGTGAGCAAGGACCACCTCGATATTCATTGTTTGCCCGATGGGTTGCAGTTGCGCATCGCCAATGATTGCGAGGGCATCGACGAGCTTGTGCAGCGCCTCGGTGCGCTCGACGGCATCGCCTTCGGCTGCGAGGCGACGGGCGGCTATGAAGAGCGCCTGCTGATTGGCTTGAGTGAGGCGGGCCTGCCAGCCTATTGTCTGCATCCCTCCGATGTGCGCGCGTTTGCCCGTTTCAAGGGCAAGCGCGCCAAGACCGACCGGCTCGATGCCAAGGCCATTGCCGAGGCGCTTGCCGTTGCCGTCAACCATCGCATGCCGGTGGTGCGGACGGAACAACAAAGCACGATCAAGGAGTTGACCGCATTGCGCCGCCGGATCCTCATCATGCAAAATGAACTGAAGAGCCTGATGAGCCGCATGAGCAGCGCGGCGGCCGAGGCGGCCATTGCCACGCTGGTCGCCACCCAGACCGCGCTGCGCAAGCAGCTGGAAACGGCCATTGCAGATGCGATCAGAGGCGATGCAACCCTGCGCCACCGGGCCGAGCGCCTGCGCAGCGTTCCCGGAACAGGCCCGGTGCTTGCCGCCGAACTCCTCGGTTCCATGCCCGAGCTCGGAAGTCTTTCCAGCCGGCAGGCGGCAAGCCTGGTGGGTGTCGCACCCCATCCGCGGCAATCGGGCCTGACGCAGAAGAGAGGCAGGTGTCAGGGCGGCCGAGCCCAGATCAGGAGAACCCTTTACATGGCATCCCTGTCGATCATTCGCGCCCGAAACCGGCCGCTGGCCCTATTCTACCAAAAGCTTCGCGCTGCCGGAAAACCGTTCAAAGTGGCCATCGTCGCCGTCATGCGCAAGCTCATCATCACTCTCAACGCCATCATTCGAACCGACACACCATGGGCCCAAACTGCCCAAACATGACAAGCGCAAAACACAGTTGCTCACCATGAGGGCTCAGGATGAGGAGATTGGGTGTTTGGCAGGGGGATAATTCTGCGAGGTTTCAAACCTGGGCTCCCGGCTTTTCTGCAATCAAATCAATCACCCTCATGCTGAGCCTGTGGAAAGACCCCGCAACAGTAATGCAACACACGGCTCTCTTGGTGGGATAAATGGAAACTTATCCCACCTCTCAGAAACCCGATTATTCTGATTCGGTCCTTTCCAGTGGGGGAGCAGCTTCCGGTGCTGTTTCGAAAGCTGGGGAAGGGTGGCGTTGCCGGACAGGCGGGAGTGACAAACCCGACTATCCGGCAAACTGCAGAAGGAAACGGAGGTGGCGCTCCGGTTTCCGGGTTGTTGCGCCTGACAAACGCAACAACGGCAGGGCAAAGACGCCATGGGCGGTCTTCGGACCTCGACCCTGATACTATAGACGCGCGAAGACCGCCCGTCTCCCCCCCCTTTCAATAACCAGACGCGATTTTGCGGGCGTGGTGCGGATTTTCCGTATTCAATCTCTGCCTCCCACCAAGTTCCCTCATGCTGAGCCCACACCCCTCATGCTGAGCCCCTCATGTTGAGCTTGTCGAACCACGAAGCACGCACTGGTTTGATGCAGCGCTTCAAAGGCATTGCACCAACGTTGTTGCGCCCTTCGACAAGCTCAGGATGAGGGGAAATAGAGATTTGCAGAGTGGTGGTTCTGAGATGTTGGCGGGTGTTGAAATCTTGCAGGACCACCACCCGGCATCAAAGGCAATCGTGAGCCCAAATGAATGAGGCCCAGCCTTGGCTGAGCCTCGAAAACTGGATGTCCATTACCGTGGTGTACGAGACGCAAGATGTCATCCTGCGTTGACATGACAGCGACCTCGAAAGTCAGCCTGCCTGCCGACACAAATAGGAGCTTTTCGACCGGAAGTCCAACGGCGCTCGATGGTATCATGAATGCGTGCTCCGTGCTTCGACAAGCTCGCGAGCCCCGCCACGAGGCACGCCGGCCCAACTCATATTCCGCCATCGACAAATTTTGTTCATTAAGCGTCAAATTCGACCGGGGGGCGATGACAGCGCGGCTTTGCTCGGCTATGGTTCCGCCTGTCGAGGGTTATCGATCAAAGGTCGAGACCTCTGTCAGCTCGCGGGAGAGCGTCCCGTCGCCGCAAGGCGTCAGGACCGCCGAAGGGGAAATCGCCCGAAATCTCTCAGGTACCAGGAACCGCGCGCAGGTAAGACAACTCTGGAAAGTCGGGGGCAACCTCGCGCCGAAGGTGTAAGTGCAGTCGCGTTCATTCGTGCTGCGCGAGTCTCTCAGGCTTCCGACAGAGGGGCAAGGAACCGACCGCCAATTTCGGCGGAGGTCTTTGCACGACTCTGGAGTTTAAATGGGCACCGACGAAAATCTGAAATCCCTGCCTTTGGACGATCTGCACAAAGCCGCCGGTGCGCGCTTTGGCGGGTTTGCCGGCTGGAACATGCCGATCACCTATCCGCTCGGGGTGATGAAGGAACATCTGCACACGCGCGAAAAGGCCGGCCTGTTCGATATTTCGCACATGCAGCTGTTCGAGCTGTCGGGCCGCGAGGCCGCAGCCCTGCTGTCGCATGCCTGCCCGCTGGATGCCGCAGCGCTGCAACAGGGCCAGTCCAAATATACTTTCTTCCTCAACGAGCAGGCCGGCATTCTCGACGATCTCATCGTGACGCGCCTCGGTGCGGCCGGGGGAGACAGGGCCGATAGTACGGCCGGGGGAGATAGCGGCGGCGACCGCTACATGGTCGTTGCCAATGCCGGCAATGCCGCCGCCGACGAGGCGCATCTGCGCCATATCGCATCCGGGTTCGATTGCCGCGTCGAGGCGCTGCCGCGCGTCTTCCTGGCCATACAGGGGCCGCAGGCCGCCGATATCCTGCGCATGGCCGGGCTTTCCGGCACCGAGCTTGCCTTCATGAATGGTTTCGAGCCGAAGCCCGGCTGGTTCATGAGCCGGTCCGGCTATACGGGCGAGGATGGATTCGAGATCGGCCTTCCCGCCGGGGAGGCGCGCGAGCTGGTGGCTGCGCTCCTCGCCGACGAGCGGCTGGCCTGGATCGGGCTTGCGGCGCGCGACAGCCTGCGGCTCGAAGCCGGGCTCTGCCTGCATGGACATGACATCACGCCGGACCATGATCCCGTCGAGGCGGCGCTGACCTGGGCCATCGGCAAGCCGGTCCGCGAGAAGGGCGGTTTCATCGGCGCCGAGGCGCTACGGGCGAAGCTCGCCGCCGGCACGGTTCGCAAGCGGGTCGGCCTCAAGCCGGACGGGCGCCAGCCCGTGCGCGGCGAGACGGTTCTCATCGGTGCCGACGGCAATGAAATCGGCCTCGTCACTTCCGGTGGCTTCGGCCCCTCGGCCGGGCATCCGGTCGCCATGGGCTATGTGGCGCGCGCCGCGATCGACGGCAACCTGCCGATCTTTGCCGAACTGCGGGGCAATCGCATCCCGGTTCACATCCACCCGCTTCCATTTACACCACATCGCTACCACAAAGGATAAAGTCAGATGGCGACTACCTATTTTACCGAAGATCATGAATGGATCCGCGTCGAGGGCGGCGTTGCCACGGTCGGCATTACCGACCATGCGCAGGACCAGCTCGGCGATCTGGTTTTCGTCCAGTTGCCGGATGTCGGCCAGAAGCTGGCCAAGGGCGATGCGGCGGTCGTCGTCGAATCGGTCAAGGCCGCTTCCGACGTCTATGCGCCGATCGATGGCGAGGTGACGGAAGTCAACGAGGCCACCGCGAGCGACCCGGCGCTGGTGAATTCCGCTGCAAGCTCGGATGGCTGGCTGTGGAAGATGAAGCTCGCGGACGAGAGCCAGCTGGCCAATCTCCTCGACGAGGCAGGCTACAAGGCAATCATCGGTTAGATCGTACCGCGTCAGGTACGATCTAGCTTTTTGTTCTGGCACCGTCCGGTTTCGGGATCGGGTGCCGTCACAAAGGTTCAAACATGACTTCAAACATGACAACCATATTTCCCTTCACGGAAGGTCATATCGGCCCCAGCCTGCAAGGTTCGCGGGCGATGCTGGCCGCGCTCGGCATTCCTTCGCTGGACACGCTGATCGCGCAGGCCGTGCCGAAATCCATCCGCCTCGAACAGAAGCTGGCGCTGCCGGAGGCCGTCGACGAGGCCGCGGCGCTCGGCGAGCTGGCGGCGAAGATGGGCCGCAACAGGACGTTCAAGAGCTTCATCGGCCAGGGCTATCACGGCACGCATGTGCCGGCGGTGATCCAGCGCAATCTGTTCGAGAACCCGGCCTGGTACACGGCCTATACGCCGTACCAGTCGGAAATCAGCCAGGGCCGGCTGGAGCTGCTGTTCCACTTCCAGACATTGGTGACGGAACTGACCGGGCTTCCCGTCGCCTCCGCCTCGCTGCTCGACGAGGCGACAGCCGTCGCCGAGGCCGTGGGCATCGCCTATCGCCATCACCGCGAGAAGCGCAGCCATATCGCGCTTGCCGGCGCGGTGCATCCGCAGATCCTCGACGTGGTGCGCACCCGCGCCGAGCCGCTGGGGCTGACCGTCGACGAGCAAGCCATCGGCGCGGAGACGGCCGCCGTCATCGTGCCATGGCCGGACAGTTTCGGCGTCTATGGCGACCATGGCGCGACGATCGAGGCGGCCAAGGCTGCCGGCGCGCTCGTCATCGCGGTGGCGGACCCGCTGGCGCTGACCATCACGGCGACGCCGGCCTCGCTCGGCGCCGATATCGCCGCCGGCTCGATGCAGCGCTTCGGCGTGCCGATCGGCTATGGCGGCCCGCATGCCGCCTATCTCGCCGTTGCCGAAAACCTCACCCGGCTCATTCCCGGGCGGCTGGTCGGCCAGTCGGTCGACAGCAAGGGAAGGCCCGGCTACCGGCTGGCGCTGCAAACGCGCGAACAGCATATCAGGCGCGACAAGGCGACCTCCAATATCTGCACCGCGCAGGCGCTGCTGGCCAATATGGCGGTATCCTATGCCATCTGGCACGGGCCGCAGGGCCTGCGCGCCATCGCTACCCGCATCCATGCGCAGGCGGCGCGCCTCGCCTCCGGGCTTGAAGCCGCGGGGCTGAAGCTCGCCGGCCGCCAGTTCTTCGACACGCTGACGGTCAGCGTTCCGGGCCGCGCCGAGGCCATCGCCGCCGAGGCCGAGAAGGGCGAGCGCCTGCTGCGCCGCATCGATGCCGACCGGCTGGGCATCACGCTCGACGAGACGACGACCGACGCGGATATCGAGGCGCTGGCGGCGCTGTTCGGCGCGCGCCTCTCCAACGATCCCGGCTCGCAGCTGCCTTCCTCGCGGCCGTCCGAAGGTTTCATGACCCAGGCGGTGTTCCACCAGCAGCGGTCGGAAACCGAGATGATGCGCTTCCTGCGCCGCCTTGCCGACAAGGATCTGGCGCTGGACCGGGCGATGATCCCGCTCGGTTCGTGCACGATGAAGCTGAACGCGGCGGCCGAGATGCTGCCGGTCAGCTGGCAGAGCGTCGCCAACGTCCATCCTTTTGCCCCGGCGGAGCATGCGCTCGGCTACAGCGCGATGACCGACGATCTCGAGAACTGGCTGGCGGAGATCACCGGCTTCGATGCCGTCTCGCTGCAGCCCAATGCCGGCAGCCAGGGCGAATATGCCGGCCTGCTGGCCATCCGCCGCTATCATCTCGACCGCGGCGATGCGGATCGCGACGTCTGCCTCATTCCCGAATCGGCCCATGGCACCAATCCCGCCAGCGCGCATATGGCCGGCATGCGGGTCGTGGTCGTCGCCTGCGAGGAAGAGGGCGATATCGACCTCGACGACCTGAAGGCCAAGGCGGCGCAGCACGGCGCCAATCTGGCGGCGCTGATGATCACCTATCCATCGACTCATGGCGTCTTCGAGGAGGGCGTCAAGGATATCTGCGCCATCGTCCACGACCATGGCGGACAGGTCTATTTCGACGGCGCCAATTTGAATGCGCTTGTCGGGCTGGCGCGGCCGGGCGATATCGGCGCCGACGTCTGCCATATGAACCTGCACAAGACCTTCTGCATTCCCCATGGCGGCGGCGGTCCGGGCGTCGGGCCCATCGGCGTCAAGTCGCACCTCGCGCCGTTCCTGCCCGGGCATGTGGCGTCGGGTTCGGGCTTTGCCGTTTCGGCGGCGCCCTATGGCAGCGCGTCGATCCTGCCGATCACCTGGATGTATATCCGCATGATGGGCGGCGCCGGCCTGAAGCGCGCGACGGAGATGGCGATCCTCAACGCCAACTACATCGCCCAGCGGCTTCAGGAGGTCTATCCGGTGCTGTTCAAGGGCCGCAATGGCCGCGTCGCCCATGAATGTATCCTCGACACGCGCGTGCTCAAGGAGAGGGCAGGGGTGTCGGTCGAGGACATCGCCAAGCGGCTCATCGATTACGGCTTCCACGCGCCGACCATGTCCTGGCCGATCGCCGGGACGCTGATGGTCGAGCCGACGGAATCGGAATCGAAGCGCGAGATCGACCGCTTCTGCGACGCCATGATCGCCATCGCCGCCGAGGCGGAAAAAGTGGCGAAGGGGGAATGGCCGCGCGAGGACAATCCGCTGGTCAACGCGCCGCATCCGGCGGAGGACGTGCTGGCCGACGACTGGGCGCATCCCTATAGCCGCGCGGTCGCCGGCATGCCGGCCGGCATCGCCGAGGACGGAGCCAAATACTGGCCGCCGGTTTCGCGCGTCGACAATGTCGCCGGCGACCGCAACCTGGTGTGCTCATGCCCGCCGATGGCAGCCTATAGTTGAGCAAGGGTCGGATATTGGGGTTAATTGAACGCTCGTTCAATTAACTGGCAGGGAAACGCCGGAGAAAACGGCGTTTCCGGCACCCTTTCTGCACCTTTCCGGCGGGCATCTGGCCCGAATTGGCACATGGATGGCTGATTCCGGCACGGGTTTCGCGGCCGCAATTGAAATCTTGCGGCCGGTGAAGCCGCCATGCTAGCGTCGCGCCATCCTGTCCAGCAGCTTTCCAGAACAGCGAGTTTTCACACATGCCACCAATCAATCTCGCCATTGTCGGCGTCGGCAAGATCGTCCGCGACCAGCATTTGCCGTCGATCGCGCGGGGCTCGGATTTCCGCCTCGTCGCCACCGCCAGCCGGCATGGCACGGTCGAAGGCGTCGACGCCTACAAGACCATAGACGAGATGCTGGAGGCGGCGGATGTCGCGGCGGTGTCGCTGTGCATGCCGCCGCAATACCGCTATGAGGCGGCGCGCAAGGCGCTGTCGGCGCGCAAGCATGTCTTCCTCGAAAAGCCGCCCGGCGCCACGCTGTCGGAGGTCGCCGACCTCGATGCAATGGCCCGCGACAAGGGCGTTTCGCTCTTTGCCAGCTGGCATTCGCGCTATGCGCCGGCGGTGGAATCGGCGCGGTCGTTCCTCGCTTCCACGACGGTCCGGAGCGTCGAGATCATCTGGAAGGAGGATGTGCGCCACTGGCATCCGAACCAGGAATGGATCTGGCAGGCGGGCGGGCTCGGCGTCTTCGATCCGGGCATCAACGCGCTGTCGATCATGACCCATATCCTGCCGCGCCCGGCCTTCATCACCGCTTCGACGCTGGAGTTTCCGGAGAATCGCGATGCGCCGATCGCCGCCGAACTGCAGCTCGAGGATGCCGAGGGACGGCCGATCCGCGCCGTGTTCGACTGGCGCCAGACCGGCCGGCAGACCTGGGACATACTGGCCGAAACCGATGCCGGGCAGATGGTTCTTTCCGAGGGCGGATCGAAATTGTCGGTTGGCGGCGAGCTGCGATCCGTCGAGCCGGAACAGGAATATTTCTCGCTCTACAGCCGCTTCGCCGAGCTCATCGCGGCCGGCATATCCGACGTCGATATCGCGCCGCTGCGCCATGTCGCCGATGCTTTCCTGCTCGGCAAGCGCAAGCTGGTGGAGCCCTTCCACGACTGACCGGCTCGGCTGAGGCACGGCGCCGACAAGGCTGCCGGGAGGGCATTGCTTTCAGGCGGACGCGTTCATTTGCCCGGCGACGATCCGGTCGATGGCATCGCTGCTCTCGGCCAGGCCGCGGACGACACCGGCCCTGTCGGCTTCGCTGCGGTTCTGGCTGAGCTTGCGCTTGCCCTTGAGCGTCCTGATCGTCATCTTGACGCCGACAATGCCGCGAAGCTGGGCCTGCACGAATTTCTCCGGTGCGTCGTCAACGCTCCATGGCCGCTCGCGGCGGCCTTCATGCAGTTCGGTCAATCGGGTGACGATGGCATGAAGCCGGTCCGGCTCGTCGAAGAATTCGGCCGGTCCCGAAACCTGCACCGATGAATAATTCCAGGTTGGAACCACCTTGCCGTGCTCGGCCTTCGATGCGTACCAGGAGGGCGTGATATAGGCGTCCGGCCCGGAAAACACCGCCAGCGCATCGCCGAGGCACGGCATCTGCCATTGCGGATTGGGCCGCGCCAGATGTCCGTAAAGCACGCCGGACTCGCCTTCGGAAAGGTCGAGAAACATGGGAAGCGGCGTGCACAGCGGACCAGCTTCCGTTGCCGTGATGAACTGGGCAAGTTTGAACTCGTCGATCATCGCATGGATGGCGTCACGGTCGAGTTCGGCGAAGGATGGCGGCGTATACAAGGTCGTTCCAGTCCCGTTGAGGTCGAAAGCCGGATTTTACGGGCCGAGCACGGCATGTGGCAATGCGAGACTTGTCCCGGTAACATTCCAGGCCGAAGCCGGAACGGCCTGACCCGGCGACAAGAATAAGTTCCATAACTAACCTTATGCGACTTTGATGCCCGACGGGGGTGTAAGCGCAAAGTTAAAATGTCCTGTTTCTGCAAAGTAGAAATGTCGCTGTGTCACCTTCTCGGTCATCGCAACGAGATTCGGGAAGCAGATTTTGGGATGGATTTTAATGAGCGAGCGCGAGCTGCATCGCATTGAAGTTTTGTCGGAGGTTGTCGAGCGTCGCCGCACACTTGCCTCGGCGGCGATTGTGCTGTCGCTGAGCGTTCGCCAGGTGCAAAGGATCGTTCGGACATTCTGTGTCGAAGGTGCGCCTGCGCTGCGTCATCGCAGCCGCGGCCGGCGGTCGAACAACCGGATCAAGGACGGCGTGCGTGAACTGGCGCTGCAGCTGGTGCGCGAACGCTACGCGGACTTCAGGCCGACGCTGGCGGCCGAGAAGCTGGCCGAGCAGGTCTCCCCCCTGCCCGGTGACGCGCATCTGCGCCTGTCAGGATGACATTTCTACTTTGCAGAAACGGGACATTATAACTTTGTGCTTACACATTCTTGGCATTATACATTGATAGCAATAATATTATTAAATAACGATAGCTCAGATAGTTAACAAGATAGTGGCGGCTAGATTTATTATTGCTAGCGTCAGACGTGGATTGATAATATTACATATTTGCGGAACGCCAAGAATGCTGTTGGTTGCGCAATCCAACCATATTCAAGAGCTAAATCATATCATCGATGGTGAGGCACTATTCAATTATAGCTGCCAATATTGGTGCTAATTTTACGACAAAAATATTGATTATGGCGAAACTGGGGCTTGCAAGCATAATGACTATGTTATTTTATGTGTATCGCAAAGCGCACTTATGTTCTTATCCGTTTCATGAGTATCTCCTGTTAATCATACTTCCCAACGCAGTGCGCGACTTAATAGTGAGGAGGCACATTATTCCAATGCTTGTGCAATTGTTGGCTGGGTCTTTGGTCGGCAGAATCGCACGCGGTTCTGATCTCGGCGTAAACCGGAATGCCCTCCTCGCCTGAGCCGTGGGAGGTGTTGCGGGTGGTCAGTTGATTGGTGCGCGTTTCGGAACAGGCTTCTGGATCGAACGCTGCGCCCTGCCCTATCTCGCCTGGTCCGCATCCCAGGTCCGGCCTTTGTACCTGACGCCGATGACAAGGCCTTCGGCCATAGGCGCAGCCATCAAGACTAAAACCGTGATCCTGTCAGAACCTTTCCCCAATCGGAGTATCCCATGACAACCCTGAAACTCAGATATTTATTGCTTGCACTTGTTCCGCTGGCGGTTGCCGGTTGCATTACCGCAGAGGAAGAAGATCAGAATAATTGCTCGTCCTATGGGTTCCGGCCAGGTACGGACGCCTTTGCCAATTGCATGATGCAACAGGGCTTGCGTCACGACGACGAAAGGCGGCGCTATATGGACGTGCTGGAAGAGCGGCGCGAGCGTAAACATGAGCGCAAGAAAGAACGTCGTCGCCGTGAACAAAGTCAAATCGACACGCGGCCGCAGTTTGACAGGGACGGCAATCCGAACTTCGACACGCAAGGCAACTACACCGGCTGCCATGGCATGGGTTGTGAGGTCGATAATCCCGACGACGGTTAGTTCGACATCACTATTGTTGGCCCTGATGGCGTAGACGGGATGGGTTCCCGTCTGCTTCACACCATGGAACGGCCGACCGCAACAATCGCCCTCAACAAATCGCATCGAGCAGAATCAGCGGCGCATCAGGTGTCGTATGCGTCGTCCTATTTCGGCAAGGCGTAGGCGATGATGTAATCGCCGCGATCCGGCGACTGGCGCGCGCCGCCCGCCGAGATGACGACGAACTGGCGGCCGCTTTCGGGAGAAACATAGGTCATCGGCGTCGCTTGCGCGCCGACCGGCAGGCGACCCTTCCAGAGTTCCTCGCCGGTGGCCACATCGATGGCGCGCAGATAGTAGTCCTGCGTGCCGGCATAGAAGACGAGGCCACCCGCCGTGGTGACCGGTCCGCCAAGCGACGGCATGCCGATCGGAATTTGCAGGCCGGTCTTCATGCCGAGCGGGCCGGTGTCCTGCAGCGTGCCCGCCGGCACCTGCCAGACGAGCTGGCGCGATTTCAGGTCGATGGCGCTGATCGTGCCATAGGGCGGCTGATGGCAGGGGACATCGAGTGGCGACATGAAGCCGTTCTTGAGCGCGCCGTAGGGCGTGCCGAGCTGTGTTCCCAGGCCGTCATGCGCTGCCGAAGGCCCATAATTGTCGGCCACGGCACGCGGCAGCAATTCCACGAATTGCGGCATGCGGATGTCGTTGACGATCAGGTAGCCATTGGCTTCGTCGATCGAGGCGCTGCCCCAATTCATGCCGCCATAATAGCCGGGAAATTGCAGCGAGCGCGTGGTGCCTGGAGGCGTGAATTCACCCTCGTAGCGCATTCTCTTAAAGCCGATGCGGCAGTATAGCTGGTCGAGCGGGGTGGCCCCCCACATCCGGGCCTCGGTGAACGGCTCGTCGCCTATCGAAGGCATGCCGACCGAATAGGGCTGGGTCGGCGACAGGAAATCTTCCTTGGCGCCACCGTCCTGCGGCACCGGCTTTTCCTGGACCTCGGCGACCGGCGTGCCGTCGCGGCGGTCGAGCAGGAAGATCTGGCCGCGCTTGGTTACCTGGATCAATGCCGGCACCGTGCCGCCCTTGCCGTCCGGCACGTCGTAGAGCGCCGGCTGTGAGGGAAGGTCGTAGTCCCACAGATCGTGATGCACCGTCTGAAACTTCCAGCGCTCGCGGCCTGTCGCGATGTCGAGCGCGACGACCGAAGCGGTATAGTCCTCCGCCGCCTTGCTGCGTTCGGCGCCGAAGAAGTCCGGCGTGGCATTGCCCGTCGGCAGGTAGACGAGGCCGAGCGCATCGTCATAGCTCGGCGTCGACCGGACATTGGGCGTGCCGCGCGTATAGCTCTGGCCCTCCGGCGGCAGTTTGGTGATGGCCGGATTGCCGAGATCCCAGGCCCAGACCAGTTCGCCGGTCCTGGCACTGAAGGCCCTGATGGCGCCGGAAGGCTCACCGGTCTCGACATTGTCCCAGACCCAGCCGCCGACCATCACGAGATCGCGCATGACGGTGGGGGCCGAGGTCTGGAAGTAGAACCCGGCCTTGATAGCGCCCATGCCTTGCTTGAGGTCGACGGTGCCGCCATCGCCGAAATCCTGGCAGGGCTGGCCGGTCCTGGCGTCGATCTCGATCAGCCGCGCATCGATGGTCGTCATGACGATGCGGCCGGCGCAGGCGGCAGGCGATGGTGCCGTCGCCGCTGCCTGCGCGGTGCCGTTGTCCGGGGCGGCGGCAGGCTCGTAATAGCTCACGCCACGGCAGCGCTGCCAGAGCGGCGCCGAGGCCTTGGGATCGAATTTCCAGCGTAGCTCGCCGGTCTCGGCATTCAGGGCATTGACGATATTGTGCGAGGAGCAGGCATAGACCGTATCGCCCACCTGCAGCGGTGTATTCTGGTCTTCCGCGCCTTTTGGCGGCACATCGCCGGTCCGGAACGTCCAGGCGACTTTCAATTCCTTCACGTTGTCCCTGGTGATCTGGCCGATCGGCGCGTAGCGCGTACCGGCGGGCGTGCGGCCATAATGGCGCCAGTCGGTGCCGGACGGCGCGGCAGCCGGGGCGATTGCCTCAGCCGCTGCCACCGAGTTGCGGATCACGCCATGTGGCTGGAAGGCATAGGCGGCGGTGGCGATCAGTCCGAGGCCGAGGATGCCGGCCAGCGCGAAAGGGCCGCGCTTGCCGCTACCTGCGGGCGATGGAAATAGCGGCGCCAGCAAAAGCGCGACCATGCCGATGACGGCCGGGGCGACGAGCCTGGGAACCAGCGGCCAGAAATTCAGGCCGGCTTCCCAGAGCGCCCAGACGATGGTGGCCAGGAAGATGATGACGTAAAGCCACAGGCCGGCACGCCGGCGAAAAACGTAGAGAAGGCCCGAGACGATGATGCCGGCGCCAGCGAGCGCGTAGTACCAGGAGCCGCCAAGGCCGATCAGCTGAACGCCGCCATAGAGGAGAGGCAGGCCGATGATCACCAGGACCAGACCGAAGAGGACGAGCAGCCAGCCGCCGGCGGATCTGTTGGACTTTTCTTCTGACATGCCGGTCACCTCAATCATTATCCAAATGTCACGCCTGCCCCGGCCGCGACCGCCTGAAATGGCCGTGATGGCGATCTATCGAGAGGGTGTCGTCAGCCTTCCGGCTTTCGGCGACAGGGCATCGCCGGGGAGAAAGGATTATATCGCATCCTAATAGATAGCATGTTATCTTATCGGGAATGTCCAAGCAAGACCCGGATCGCGCCAGATTTGGCCAGCTCATCATGTCAGTCGCCAGGCTGTGGCGCCGTGCGGCCGACAAGTCGCTGGACGATTGCGGCCTGTCCCATGCCACCGCGATGCCGCTGGTGATGCTGTCCCGGCTCGGCGACAATGTCCGCCAGGGTGTGGTTGCGGAACATCTCGGCTTCGAGGGGCCGTCGCTTGTCCGCATCGTCGATCTCCTGGTGGCAGAAGGACTTGTAACGCGCATCGAGGACGCCGCCGACCGGAGGGCGAAAATCCTGGCGCTCACGGATGCGGGGCGAAAGCGCGTGACCGAGATCGAGCGCATCCTGGCGGTGCTGCGCGCCGAATTGATGAGCGACGTCGGCGATGCCGAACTGAAAGCTGCGATGGCCCTGCTCGGCCGGCTGGAGACGAAGCTGACCGGCTTGGAAGCCGGGGAATAGCGCCTCGCACCAGCGGCTTCACCGCTCACGACCTGTGAAAAAATCGTTCTGACGACGCGTACTTTCGCGCTTTTCCAGGCTCCAGTTGACACGGGTGGTGCCGGGTTCCGAGCCATTGATCCGGGCAATAATCGCCGCGGCCGTCGCTTTGCCGATCTGCTCGCGGTCTGGACGAATTGTCGTCAGTGAAGGGGTCAGATACCGGGCAGCCTCGTTGTCGCCAAAAGCGATTAAGCCAACATCATTCGGCACCTGCTTGCCAAGCGTCTTGAGTGCGCGGAGGACCCCGAAGCCAACGACGTCGCTATTGCACACGATACCATCGATGTCCGGGTGCTGCTCCATGAGTTCGATCGCCAAGCGTTCGCCGAGAACAGGGCTGCCGCCCTGTTGCGCCGTATGCGTGACAAGTTCGGGAAGGCCGGCTGCGGCTGCGGCTGCCTTGACACCTTTCAGGCGCTTCTGGGCGCGCAGGTCGTTTTCTCGGACGCTGCCAAGAAAGGCTAGCCGCCGATAGCCTTCTGCGATCAGGTGCTCGGCTTGAGCCGCACCGACCTGTGCATGATCGAAACCAACGGCCGTATCGATAACAGGGCCGCTTGTATCCCACATCTCGATGATCGGGATTCCCGACGCCATGAGCAACTCGGCGACTTTCGGCGGATGATCCACGCCGATGATCGCCACCGCGGCAGGGCGCCAGCTGAGAATGGACCGGACAAGCCGCAGTTCCTGATCGGCATCGTAGCGAGTGTTCGCCAGCATGACTTGAAGATCATGTTCAAGAAGGCACGATTGCAATGTGTCGATGATGCTTGCGAATTCAGAGTAGTACAGCGACGTCACTACCACGCCGACAATGTCCGAGTGTGTCCCGGAAAGTCCGCCCGCGAGACGGTTCGGCACGTAGTTCAACTCGTCCATCGCAGCATTGATGCGGTTGCGAAGCTCGGTCCGGACTGTGTTGGGGGCCCTCAAGGCACGCGAAACCGTGTTGACGGAAACACCGACCCGTTCTGCGATTGAAGCGAGTGTAGGTATGTTCTTCCTGTCTTTGAATGAGCTGCGCATCTTTATTCCAAAAGCACCGAACCTGTTTGAGTGATCGTTGCGTTAACGCTCACTTTGTGCCATCGTTTTGGAGAAGAGGCAAGTAGAGACGGGTTCTACTCACCTGACAAAATAAATGGAGCCGAACAATCGGCATGCGGAGCAACAGGATGGTCGAAAGGCCGAACATCATTCTGATCATGACGGACCAGCAACGTTACGACTCGATCGCGGCGCTCGGATTCCCTTATGCCGTCACGCCGAATATCGATGCCTTGATCGAAAAAGGCGTGGCATTGACGAATTGTCATATTACGGCGCCGAGCTGCGTTCCGTCGCGTGCGAGCCTCTTCACCGGCTATTACCCCCATACGACGGGTGTTCTGGCAAACGGCCAGAGATGGCAGCGAACCTGGGTCGAGCAGCTGCGCGATGCGGGCTATCGCTGCGTCAACGTCGGCAAGATGCATACCATCCCCTACAATTCAGACTCGGGTTTCCACGAGCGTTACGTCGTGGAAAACAAGGATCGCTACATGGAGGGCCGTTGGTATTTTGACGAGTGGGACAAGGCGCTTGCCGCCAATGGCCTTGTCAAGCAGCAGCGCGAACATTACCGCAAGCTCGACGACTATCGCGAGCGGCTGGGTTGTTTCGACTGGGAATTGCCCGAGGAGCTGCATTCCGATGCCTTCGTCGGCAATATGGCGAAGTGGTGGGTGGAGACCTATCCGGTCACCGAGCCACTGTTCCTGCAGGTCGGCTTCCCCGGACCCCATCCGCCATTCGATCCGCCAGCGCGCTATACCGAGCCCTATCTCAAGCGCAACGACCTGCCGCTGCCCAACCCGTCAAAGGAAGAACTGGATTCGCTGCACCAGGAGCTGAAGGACAAGCGTCAACACGATGTCGAGGTCGATCACGACTCCGTTGTCTGGAACCTTGATCCGAGCGCTGACCAGCTGCAACGGCTCTGGGCACACTATCTCGGCAACGTCACGCTGATCGACGAGAAAGTCGGCGAACTCCTGGAGGCGCTCAAGGCCCGCGGTTATCTGGAAGACGCAATCGTCATCTTCACCTCGGACCATGGCGAATGTCTCGGCGAACACGGCCTGATCCAGAAATGGTCGATGTATGACATCGTCACCCGGGTTCCGACTGTCATATGGTCGACGGCGAACCGCTTCCAGGGCGGACGTTCGATCGAAGGACTGTGTCAGCTCTTCGACCTCGGTCCGACGATCCTCGAATATGCCGGCATCACGCCGCCGCCGTCTTTCGAGGCGCAGAGCCTGAAGCCGGCGCTTGAGGGCAAGGACTGGACACCGCGCGCCCATGTGTTCTGCGAGCAGATGGGCGACGTGGCAATGGCCGGAAGTGTCGAGTTCATGACCGGCGTGCGCAGCGACCGCTGGAAGCTCGTGCACTTCAAGGGTTCCGCCGACGGGCAGCTTTTCGATCTCGAGAACGATCCGAAGGAAGTGAAGAACCTTTGGAGTGATCCTGATTACGCCGGGCAGAAACGGGAACTTCTCGATGTCATGCGCGACTGGCTGATCGAGTCAAACTTCAAGACGCGTGACTTGATGGCAGGTGCGCGATGAGCCGGCCGAACTTTGGACGCCGGCGCGCATTCGCAGGGGAGGCATGAGCTTGTCCATTGTAACGACCGAAGAAAAGCCCGAAACCGTGCGCCAATCGCTGCTGTCTCATTCGTTCGGCATGCTGGCTGTCAACGCATCCGCCATCGTCATCGGCATCCTGCTCTGGGCGTTTGTCACCGCACAAGGGGTGGTGGGCCTCCCGACACCGCTGGCCGTCGCGAAGCAGGCCGTCATCCAGGCACAGAGCGGCCTTCTCCTGTCTGATGCGATTTCCAGCCTCGGCCGCGTCTTCACCGGCTTTGCGCTCGGAATCATGGTGGCGATACCCGTCGGCTTCCTGATGGGCTGGTACCGGCTTGCCCGTGGCATCATCGAGCCCTACGTGCAGTTCTTCCGGACCATTCCGCCGCTTGCCATAATTCCACTCGCAATCGTCACCATGGGCATTGACGAGACGCCGAAGATCTTTGTCATCTTCCTGGCATCCTTCCTGTCGAGTGTCGTGGCGACCTACCAAGGCGTCGTCAACGTCGACAAAACGCTGGTCAATGCCGCTCGCGTGCTCGGCGCCAACGACTTTACCATCTTTCGGCGGGTCATCGTGCCGGCATCTCTACCATACATCATGGTCGGCGTCCGCATCGGTCTCGGCTCCTCCTGGGCGACCGTTGTAGCCGCAGAACTGATTGCCGCGCAGTCCGGCCTTGGTTTTCGCATGCAGCAGGCGCAGCTTTACTATGACCTTCCGACAATCTTCGTCAGCCTCATCGCGATCGGTATCCTGGGCCTGATCATGGACCGGATCGTCCAGGCCATCGATGCGGTGCTGACCGCCTGGCAGGAAAAGCTATGAGCACCAAGATCTCGTTCCAGAACGTCACCAAGACGTTCAACATCGCCGGGCAGACCTCTTTCAACGCCCTGCAGGCGCTCAACCTCGATATTGAGGACGGCGAATTCATCACCGTCGTCGGCCCCTCCGGTTGCGGCAAGTCGACCGCGATGAATATCGCCGCAGGCCTGACCGATCCGTCCTCCGGACAGGTCCTTGTCGACAATGTGCCGGTCAAGGGACCGGGACCGGAGCGCGGCGTCATCTTCCAACAATATGCGCTGTTCCCCTGGCTGACAGTACGCCAGAATGTCGAATTCGGCCTGCAGATCTCTAAACATCCCAAGGCGGAGCGGCGCAGGATCGCTGATCACTTCATCGCCCTTGTCGGCCTCAGCGACTTCGCGGACTCCCTGCCAAAGACCCTGTCCGGCGGCATGAAGCAGCGCTGCGCCATCGCCCGCGCATACGCGGTCAACCCGAAGATTTTGCTCATGGACGAGCCATTCGGAGCATTGGATGCCTTGACGCGCGTGCAGCTTCAGGATCAGTTGCTGGCTACCTGGAGCAAGGAACGGCGTACGGTGATGTTCATCACCCACGATGTGGACGAGGCGGTTTACCTCGCCAGCCGCGTCGTCGTCATGGCGGCCCGTCCCGGTCGGCTCCATAAGATTGTTCAGGTCGACCTGCCATATCCCCGTACGGAGGAGATGCGCCTTTCACCGGAATTTTCTGCTTTGCGCAACGAGGTCTGGCGCTCGGTCTATCACCCGGCTGCCGCCTGACGTTTGCCCTGCGATCGGCTGTTAAAGGAGGAACAAACATGCTGACGAGACGAAATCTGTTGAAGACAACTGCAGCGTTGACTGCCGCGGGAGTTTTCTCCATTGGCGGCAGGGCTCTCGCACAGTCGGCCGACATGACCATCGGCTATATCGCCGACTTTCCGAATGCCAGCGTCCTGGCCATTGCCCAGGACCTGAAGCTTTGGGAAGCGGAAGGCATCACGCCGTCGGTCAAAGTCTTCACCAACGGGCCAATCCAGATCCAGGCCATGGGCGCCGGCAGCCTCAACTTCGGCACGATTGGTCCCGGCGCGCTCTGGCTTCCAGCCAGCGGCAAGGCCAAAGTCATCGGCGTGAACGATATCGGCTTTTCGGACCGCGTCATCGCGCAAGGCGGCATCAACTCAATGAAGGACCTGAAGGGCAAGAAGGTCGGGGTGCCGCAGGGCACGTCCGGCGATATGATCCTGCGCATGGCGCTGACGAAGGCCGGCATGACGGTGGGCGATATTCAGGTGGTGCCGATGGATCCGTCGACAGTGGTCGCCGCCTTCACCTCGAAACAGATTGACGCCGCCGGCATATGGTATCCGCTGATCGACACGATCAAGCCGCGTGTGCCGGATATGAAGGAGCTCGCCTCAAACCAGGATTTCTATCCGCAGACGTCGTTCATCAACACCTTCGTGGCCCGTAATGAAATCGTTCAGCAAAACCCTGACATCGTGAAGAAATTCCTGCGCGTGATGAAGAAGGCGATGGATTACCGGGCGGCGAATCTTGATCGTTCGATCCAGATCACTACGGCATTCCTGAATGCGCCGGCAGAGGCAACCGAGAAGGTTGCGCGCAGCCGCAAGATGCTGACTTCCAAGGAACTTGATGCCTTCACCAAGGAGGGGACCGTCAACAAGTGGCTGACGGACTTCAACAAGATGTTCCAGGAATTTGGTACGGTGAAAGAACCGCTCCCTTCGGAGCAATTCTACACCGCCGACCTCTTCACCAGTGCCTGATGGTGCAGGCCGGTGGCAACACCGGCCAACTCTGTTCGCCAACAGGATTATCCGGGTTCATCGGCTTGCTGTTATGGCCCCTATTTGATCGAGATAACGATGACGAAGCAGCCCAACATCCTGTTCATCATGTCCGACGACCATGCCGCTCGGGCGATATCGGCGTATGGCTCCGGTTTGAACAGCACGCCGAACCTGGATCGCATCGCGAACGAGGGGATGCGGTTGGATCGCTGCTACGTCACCAATTCGATCTGCACGCCGAGCCGTGCGGCGATCCTGACAGGTACTTACAATCATGTGAACATGGTGACGACGCTTGATACCCATATCGACAACCGTCTGCCCAATGTCGCCAAGCACCTGCGCGCCGATGGCTACCAGACGGCCATCTTTGGAAAATGGCATTTGGGTGAAGGCAAGGCTCATTCACCGACCGGGTTCGACGAATGGTCAGTCGTACCGGGACAGGGAGAGTACTTCGATCCGGTGATGATCGACGACGCCGGTTCCAGGACCGAAAAGGGTTACGCCACCGACGTCATCACTGATAAATGTCTCGACTTTCTTAGGCGCCGCGACCCCACCCGGCCGTTTTTCCTGATGTGTCATCACAAAGCGCCGCATCGGAGTTTCGAGCCTCATCCGCGCCACCGGCATCTTTACGCTGATGGAACGCTGCCTGTGCCGGGGACGTTCTGCGACGATTTCTCCAATCGGGCCGCCGCCGCAGCAGCGGCGAAGATGCGCATCCGTTCGGACATGACCTACAAGGATCTGGGACTTGTACAACCGGAGGGCGGCGATGAAGTCGGCGAACTTCTGGTGCCTGGCTGGACGCAACGAAAAGTGCCGGAAATCGAACCCGGAGAGAAGCTGCAGCTGGTCGATGCGCTGACAGGCGAGAACCATATCTTCACGGATCCACAACAACTAGCCCTCTTCAAGTATCAACGCTACATGATGCGCTATTTGCAAACCATCGCCGCGGTCGACGAAAACGTGGGTCGCATGCTCGATTTTCTCGATGAGGAAGGCATTAGCGACAACACGATTGTCATCTATACATCTGATCAAGGCTTCTTCCTTGGCGAGCACGGCTGGTTCGACAAACGGTTCATGTACGAAGAGTCGCTGCAGATGCCGTTCCTGATCCGCTACCCGAATGGTATCAGGGCCGGAACGCGATCCGGCCATATCGTTACCAACGTGGATTTCGCGCCGACCTTTCTCGATTATGCCGGTCTGCCCTTCCCCAGTTATATGCAGGGGGAAAGCATGCGTCCGATCCTGGAGCAGACCAGGGAAAACGATGACATTGGTTTGGCCTACCATCGCTACTGGATGCACAAGGACGAATTTCACAATGCTTTCGCCCATTATGGCGTGCGCGACGCACGCTATAAGTTGATATACTGGTATAATGATCCGCTGAACCAACCGGGAGCCTATCCGGGAGGAGAGCCGCCGGAATGGGAGTTGTTCGATTGTGAGAAGGATCCGTTTGAACTCCACAATCGCGCCAATGATCCCGCCTATTTCAGTGTCTTCCAGGATATGCTGGCCAAGCTCGATGGGCGGATGGCGGCGATCGGCGACATTCCCGAGCATGTCACCGCAGAGGCGCTGGCGAGACGTTCCATCGTGGCGGCCTGATCGGTGAGTTGCTGTTCTGATTTCGGGGCAAGACGCGGGCAGCTGGACGTTGGCAGACCGCAATCCGCACCCGTTTCGGTCGGTACGGCCTCCGCCGTCGCGCGGGCGCGCTTTCATGCCAGCCGCAGCCATGTCGGAACTGATCGGCCACTCATCCATGCCGACGGCGAAGGTCCGCGGAAAGCAGTAAAACTTGCTCCCTTCGAACTCGAGACCGTTGCCGTGACAAATTCACGTTTCGCTGCGTTCGTCGCTGCAACCGGCTACACAACGGAGGCGGAAAAGTTTGGCTGGGCGCCTGTCTTTGAGGGGCTCTTGCCGATCAGCGCATCTCGCTTCCCCGTCAGTCCCCATATCCCCTGGTGGCATCGCGTAGATGGGGCTTGCTGGCATTCGCCGGAAGGGCCGGGAAGTTCCATACACGATCGCGCCGACCACCCGGTCGTACAGGTTTCGTGGTGGGATGCGACAGCATTTGCCACCTGGTCTGGTGGCCGGTTGCCGACGGAAGCCGAATGGGAACATGCCGCTCGCGGTGGCCTCGCAGATCCACGCTTTCCATGGGGTGACGAAGAACCGAACGACGGAGAGGTCTTCTGCAACATCTGGCAGGGACGCTTCCCCGATCACAATACGGTCGAAGACGGATTTGCCGGGACTGCTCCTGTCGATGCCTTTGCGCCGAACGGCAAAGGACTTTTCAATATGGCCGGCAATGTTTGGGAATGGACTGCGGACGCGTTTCGCATACGCTCTTTGAGCAAGGCGGCGCGACAGCGCAACGATCAGGCCGGCCGTGATGACGAAAGGGTCATGAAAGGCGGCTCCTTCCTCTGCCATAAGAGCTATTGCTACCGTTATCGCATCGCCGCCCGCACCGCAGCCAGTGCCAATTCGTCCGCCAGCAATATTGGCTTTCGAATTTGCTACGATTTGCCTCGGTACGGGGGTAGCTAAGTGCCCGCACCACCAGATGAACGAGATCAGTCTGGCTCTGTTGCAAAAATTCGCTCGGCACCGAGCGCGCCTTAACTCCGGACGCAATTATGCTGCGAGGGCTATGAACTCCCGTTTAACATCAAAGCATCCTCAGAACAGTACCGCGAGCCGCAGGGCATCCAGCATGGCGGCATGGACCGACCGGCTGCTGACGGCGTCGCCGATTCTATGCAATTCGAAGCCGGCGGCTGGCGGGGCATGCAAAGGCGCCGCGCCCAGCAGGCTTTCGATGTCCGTGGCGCCATCATTCAGCGAGAGCGGGCGCAGTTCGTCGAAGACGTCGTTTACCGGCACGGTGCCGTGCTCGACGATGACATGCGCATGGGTCTCGCGGATTTCCCGCCCTGTCAGCAGGTGGCGTAACACCACCTCGCGTCGCCCGTCCCGCATGCTTACCGAAACCAGTTCGTATTCCAGCAGCACCCGAACATCCCGTTCGGCGAGCGCCCTGCGGTACGTGATGCTCGAATGATGTTCCATTTCCGGCGCAACCGACGGATCGCGGGCAGCAAATGTCACGCGCTTTCCCGCGGCGGCCATTTCGGCAGCGACCGAAGGCGCGGAATGGCGGCCTGTGGCGTCGTAGATCAGCACGTCATCGACAATCTGCGTCGGATTGCCGAGCGCATCGAAGACACTGAGGCAGAGCTCGTAGCCGGCGACAGGACCGAAATCCGGAACGCCGCCGGTGGCGACAACGACGAGATCGGGTTCTTCGGCGAGAATCTCGGCCGCCTCCGCATAGACATTAAGCCGGATTTCCACGCCGAGCCGTTCCAGTTCGGCGATGCGCCAGTCGACAATGCCGATCAGGTCGCGGCGAAGCCGTGTTTTCGCGGCCAGCACCAGCTGCCCGCCAAGCCGATCGGTCGCCTCCAGCAGCACGACATGATGTCCCCGCTCGGCCAGCACCCGCGCCGCCTCCAGCCCCGCCGGCCCACCGCCGACGACGACCGCCCGGCGGCCCGCCTGCGGCGAGCGCTCGATCACCTGCGGCAACCAGGTCTCGCGGCCTGTTGCCGGATTGTGGATGCAGTGGACCGGGCGGTAGAGACAGTGCGAAGCGCCCACGCAGGGCCGGATCTCTTGCTCACGGCCCGAGCGGAGCTTGTTGACGATCTGTGGATCAGCCATATGCGCCCGCGTCATGCCGACCATATCGACCAACCCCGCATCGATCGCGTAACGCGCCGTTGCGACATCGGCGATCTTGGCGGCATGGAATACCGGCAGACCCGTCTGCGCCTTGAAGGCCCCCACCTGATGTAGCCACGGTGCGGAGACAGCCGTCATGTCGGGAATGTTGTAGAGCAGGAGATTGCGGCGCGTGTCGAACCGGCCGAAGATGCAGTTGAAGAAAGCGACCAGCCCCTCGCGCTCCAGCCGATTGGCGACCGCAACTGCCTCGGCGAAACTCAGGCCGTCCCTGTGGTCCTCATCGATCGTGTAGCGGATGCCGACCGGATAATCGCTGCCGACCTCCCGGCGGATCTCCTCATGCACCATGCGCAGGAAACGCATGCGCTTTTCAAGCGAGCCGCCAAATTCGTCCGTGCGGCGATTGACCATTGGCGACAGGAACTGCCCGATCAGATGACCGCCGGTCATCGTCTCGATGCCATCGAGCCCGCCTTCACGCGCTCGCCGCGCCGCCTGGCCGAAGTCGCGCACGATGCGCGCTATATCATGGCGGTCCATCTCATGGGCGAAGTTGCGGTTATAATCCTCGCGCGAATGGGAGGGGCCGAGCGCTGGAAGCCAGGCACCGACAGTTGCGTTGGCCCGCCGGCCGACATGGGATATCTGGCACATCAGCGCCGCACCGTGGCGATGGACGCGTTCGGCGAAAGCATGGAAAACTGGGACGATCGCATCGCTCGATATGTCGAGCTGCGTGCCGCCCCAGCTGGTATCGGCGGAGATGCGCGCAGAGCCGCCGAACATCGTCAGCGCAAGTCCGCCTTTCGCCTTCTCCTCGTGATAGCGCTGATAGGCGTCCAGCGGATGTCCGCCCTCGTCGAGGGCGGTCTCGTGGCTGGTGCTCATGACCCGGTTGCGCAGGGTGATCGGCCCCAGCTGCAGCGGCCGCAGCAAAGGATCGGCCTTCCCTGCCGGCGCGGCGGCTGGATTTTCCTTCTCCATATCCGCGCCGCCTATGCCGGACCGAGGGCCTTGCGCATGGCCTCGACGCATTGCTTCAAGGGGGGCGTGGGATCAACATTGTATTTCCAGTTGGTCAGCTCGACCGTCAGCGAGCCTTCGTAGTTCTGGCTGCGCAGATAGGCTACCAGTTGGTTGAGATCGATTATGCCGTCGCCCCAAGCGAGATGGCTGCCGCCGGCATCTGAATCCGTGAAATGCACATGGGCGACGCGGCCGGCGAGATGGGTGAAATAATCCTGCGGCGTCTCATGGGTCATCACTGCGCCAGCCACATCATAGACCGCGTGGAGCACGGGACTGTCCAGCTTGTCCATCAGTTCGCAGATTTCCCTGGCCGAGCGGATGATGTTTGCGAAGGAATCCGGCAACGACTCCATCCACAGATTGATGCCAAGCTTCCGGGCGCGGTCGCAGAGCGTGCCCATGGAATCGACGCAGCGCTCCAGCGCCTGCTCCACCGGCTCGTCGCGATAGCCGCCGCCTGCCGTCACCAACAGCGCCGGAGCACCACATTCGACGGCAAATTCCATCGACTCGAGGAAATAGCGCAGCGAGCGGTCGCGCAGTTCCGGTTCCCTTGCTGAAATGTTGATGGGATAGATGCACTGCTCCGGCGTGAAGGCGACAATGTCGAGGCCCATTCCGCGCACCTTTCGTCCCAACATACGTGCGTCGGCCAGCGTCTTGTCGCCGATATAGAAATGCGGCGCGGCGGCCCAAAGCTCGATGCGGGAGACACCGGCCTCGCAGACATCGGCCAGAAACCGGTCCAGCGTATGCCTGACATAGTGAAAATTCATCACGCTGATACTGCGTTCATTGAGTGCCAAGATTCGTACTCCTCCAGTGCCGCCGATGCGGTAATTTTCGCCAGTTTTATGAGAACGTTCTCTTTCTGAATTGCAGGCCTTCCAATACTGTTGCCGCCTTACGGCATCCGAAGACTGAATTCGGTCGTCGTCTCCTCGATGAATGCGGCCACCTGCGCCTCCGCCTCTTCCCGGCTCCAGCCGAGATGCGGCGCGGCCAATTCCGCGGCCAGTTCCGCGTGGCGCCGGCCAAGATCCGCCTCCCAGCCCACGGAAAGGCGGCGGCGCAGGATGTCTGAAAGTGTGCACGCCTGCTCGTTGAGGACAGCATGGGCGACAGATGCTTCCGTGACATGATCCATATTCGGAAGCGGCGGCAATGGCGTATCGAGCGGATGCGATGGGCCGGATGGCTGCAGCCGACGATGCACGGCACGCGTCAGCCGTCGCCCGGCGTCGCGGTGTGTCATCAGCAGACCGCCGGTGAAGGTGAAGACATGCGGCAGGCCTTCATCGGTCAGATCATGCTCGCGGACGGTTGGTGCGGAACTCCTGCCGTCCCTGGCAAGGCTGCGCGGCCGCACGCCGGCCCAGGCATAGAGCACGTCTTCGCGGTTCAGACCGAAACCCGGAAACAGGCGGCCGAGCTGATCGAGAATGGCCGATATCTCCGCCTCCGTCGCGCGAAACCCTTCCGGCCGGCCATCCGAGACGGCATCCCATGGCCCGACATAATGAAGCTCGCCCCAGGGGATCAGGTAGAAAGGGGCGCCCGCCGCGGTCACGGTCTCGAAACCGAAGCCGCGCAGGCTCTCTGGCAGGCGGACAACGATGTTCGTGCCCTTCTCGCCAGTATTTTTGCGCAGATGTGGCGCCCCGGCGAGAGTGGTGATTTCATCGACCCAGACACCGGCGCAATTGACGACTGCGCGGGTCAGAACATCTTGCGAACCCCCGGCGGCCGTCAGCGTCACCCTCCAGAGGTTGCCTTGCCGCGCCAGCCCCGTCACTGCCGTATGGTTCAGCGCCTCCATGCCGATTGCCCGCGCCTTCATGATCGTATCGACGACGATGCGCTCCGGCCAATGATATTGGTATTCGATAAAACTCATCGCCCCGCGAATGTCCTGCAGCCCCGCCATGCCCTGAAGCGCCGGATGTGCCCGTGCTTCTTTCGCCGACAGTATGCGAAGATTGAGCGGCACCTGACCGCCGTCGCTCGCCGCCATCAGGCGAAAGGCGAGCCGCGCCTTCCAGCGGGGAATGGCGTTTTCCGGCGTCAGCGGAACAATGAAGGTGACGGGCTTTACCCGCTCGGGCGCCATGCGCACGAACTCCGCCCGCCCCTGCATCGAGCGGCGCATAAGGCTCAAACACTCGATCGCGCTGCGCGGCCGGGCGAAAAACGCAGCGAGCGATCCGCTGGCAGCCGAGAGATAGCCGAGCCCGCAGTGCTGCAATCGTGACGTCTTGCTGGAGGTGCCAGAGCCATAGTCATTGCGCTCGACAAGCAGCGTGCGATAGCCCGCCGCCGCCAGATGCTGGCCCGCCGCCGCCGCAATGATGCCGCCGCCAACAACCACGGTGTCGTAAATCTGGGTCACGCTCAACTCCCGTTCAACGCCGAAGCGCACCATTCTTTGACGCAGAATATGAGAACGTTCGCAAAATTTTACCGATGGTGTCAAGTCCGCTTGACGTCGCCTTGAGAAATATAATACGTATTATAACGTCATATAGAAAGGTTCGACCATGCCCCTCCCCTCCGCCTTTGACGCCGGCGTCACCGCCGCGCTCTCCGCCCTCGATGCAAATTCGCTGAAACATGTTTTCTTCGTCGCGTGCGGTGGTTCGCTGTCGATCATGTATCCGGCCAAGTTCCTCCTCGACCAGCACGCACCGCTGCCCTCGGATGTCTACAATGGTGCTGAGTTCGTCGCCCGCGCACCGCGGTCGCTCGACAAGAATTCGCTGGTCATTCTCTGCTCGATGACCGGCACCACGAAAGAAACCACAGCTGCGGCCGAATTTGCCCGCTCGAGGGGCGCCACCACGATCGGACTGACGGTCGAGCCTGCCTCCCCGCTCGGCAGGGCCGTCGATCATGTGGTCGGCTTTGACGCACCCTACACGACCGGCGTGCCGATCGACGCGAAGGACAGCAACTATTCGCGGATATATCAGATTGTGATGGGCCTCGTTGCGCTCACCGGCGGCGAGAATCTCACCGAAACACTGATCGGCAGCCTTGCCGCCCTGCAGCCTGCCATCGACCGTGCGCATGCCACCTTCGCGCCTGTCTTCGAAGATTATGCGCCGCGCTTCGCCAAGGAAGACGTGGTCTATACGGTCGCCAGCGGTGCGAGCTACGGCGCGGCCTATTCCTTCGCCATCTGCGTGCTCATGGAGATGCAGTGGATCAACAGCCAGGCCATCCATGCCAACGAGTTTTTCCACGGTCCCTTCGAGGTGCTCGATAAGGATCGCGCCTTCATCCTCATGAAGGGTCTCGACAGCACACGGCCGCTGGAACAACGCGCCGACGAATTCCTGCATCGCTTCGGTTCGGCTGAGAACATTCTGGTTCTCGACGCCGAAAAGCTTGATCTTTCGGGCATCGATCCGCAATTCCAGGGCAATGTCGTGCCGCTGATCTTCTTCGACACGCTCTGGCGTTTCGCCTATAAGATTGCTGAGCTGCGCAATCACGAAATGCTTGAGGCGCGGCGCTACATGAAGAAGATCACCTACTGAGAAAGCCTGGAAGAGCGGATGAAAGACCAATCAAACCTTTTGCCGCTCTATGAACAGGTCCGCCGCTCGCTTCTGGCCGGCATCGAAACCGGCCAGTTCGCGGAAGGCAGCTTCCTGCCCGCCGAACCAGAGCTGATGGCGTGCTATAGCGTCAGCCGGATCACACTGCGGCGCGCGATCGGCGAGCTTTGCGCCGATGGCCGCCTGCAGCGACAGCAGGGCCGCGGCACCATCGTCATGCCGGGCAAGATGCGCCAGACGCTCGTCTCGTTGTCCGGCTTTTCGGAGACCATGGATGGGCTCGGCCGAAAGGCCAGCCACCGCATCCTCGCGCGCGTCGACAACCCCGAAGCTCCGGCCATCCAAGCCCGGTTGCAGGCCGGAGCACTGATCCGCTTCGACCGATTGCTGGAGGATAACGGGCTGCCGATGACGCTCGAAACGCTCTGGTTCGACCCGTTGCGCTTTTCGCAGGTGATCGAACCGGTTGCCGCCGGAGGCTCCTTCTTCGCCTCCTTGCGGGACAAGGCTGGCATCGAGCCGGCCCATGCGGAGCGGCAGATCGATGTCGGGTTTGCCTCGGCCAGTGAGCGAGCCATTCTGGCCGTGACGGCCACCCAGCCGGTCTACCGGATCGAAAAGATCGTCACCGACGCCGAAGAGCGCCCGCTCGCCCTGTCGCAACTCATCACTCCAAGCCATCTGGTCACCTACACGATCAAGTCCTGAAAGGTTCGACATGCACATCTTTGACGCCGCCGCCGTTCACGCGGCACTCCCCTGGCCTTTTCTGATCGAGGCATTGCGCAAGGCGCATCTCGGGCCGATGCCCGCCTCCGAGGTTGTGGTGCAATCCGATCCCGCAGGCCGCGGCGCCCAGTTCGTCACCCTGCCCGGCTGGGCGCCGGGCGGACCGATCGTCGTGAAGATGGTGGGTGTCTTTCCGCAGAACGCAGACCTGCAACCACCGCAACCGGCCGTTCAAGGGCTTGTGGCGCTGTTTGACGGTAAAACCGGCGGACCGCTCCTTGCAGCCGACGGTGCGGCCATGACGGCGCGCAAGACGGCCGCCGACTCCGCACTCGGCGCCGCCATTCTCGCTCGCGAGGACGTGGAAGATCTTCTGATCGTCGGCGCCGGTGCGCTTGCGCCGCATTTTGCCGCGGCGCATCTGGCGGCACGCCCATCGCTCAGCCGCGTCACGATCTGGAACCGCACCACGGCGCGCGCCGCGGCCGTTGCAGCCCAGCTTCGCGAAAAAGGCCTTGACGCCACGGTCAGCGACGACCTCGACGGCGCTGTCACCCGCGCCGATGTAGTATCCTGCGTCACCATGTCGGATACGGCGCTGATCAAGGGTGCGCTGCTGCGACCCGGCACCCATCTCGATCTTGTCGGGGCCTATCTGCCCACGCTTCGGGAAGCAGACGATGCGGCCCTGACGCGTGGCACGATCTTCGTCGACAGCCGCAACAACATGCAGGGCGGCGGCGATCTTTCGCAGGCCGTCGCTTCAGGCGCGATCACCTGGGACGCCGTGAAAGCCGACCTTTTCGAACTTGTGCAGGGTCAGAAAGAAGGCCGCACCAGCGCCGATCAGATCACCGTGTTCAAGAATAACGGCGGCGCGCATCTCGACCTATTCACCGCCGCCGCGCTTTCGCAAACACTCGGCTGACGCGTCACGCGTCAGCCAGAACCCGCGCCAGGAAAGCTCGCGTGCGATCATGCTGCGGGCGTGTCAGCACGTCCGCCGGACGGCCCTGCTCTACGATCACCCCACCATCCATGAAGATCAGGTGGTCGGCGACATCCCGAGCAAAGCCCATTTCGTGCGTGACGACGACCATGGTCATGCCGTCGTCGGCAAGCTGGCGCATGACGGCGAGAACTTCACCGACAAGCTCCGGGTCGAGCGCCGAGGTCGGTTCATCGAAGAGCATGACATCGGGCTTCATCGCCAGCGAGCGAGCGATCGCCGCACGCTGCTGCTGTCCGCCGGAAAGCTGCGCCGGATAATAGTGTGCGCGCTCCTTCATGCCGACGCGCTCCAAGAGTGCCATCGCCTCTTCCGCCGCCGCTGATTTCGGCACGCGTTTGACGAGCAACGGTGCCTCGATGACGTTCTCAAGCACGGTCTTGTGCGGGAAAAGATGAAACCCCTGGAACACCATGCCCATACGTTGGCGCTGGCGTGCAAGCTCGTTGAAGCTCATCTCAAGGAGCTTGTCGCCCTTCCAGCGCACGCCGACGGGCTCGCCATTGAGGAAGACCGCGCCGCCCGTAGGTTTTTCCAGATAGTTGAGGCAGCGCAGCAGCGTGCTCTTGCCCGAACCGGAAGGGCCGATGATGCAGGTCACGTCGCCGCGCATCACCGCGACATCGATGCCGCGAAGCACCTCATGGGTGCCGAAACTCTTGCGCAGGCGCTCGACCTTCAGCAGGGGTTGGACTGTCGGCTCGGTGTTCATCACAGGGTCTCCTGCTGGTGCGCGAACAGGCGGAACATGCCGCCGGATTTCTTCTTGCCCGCGTGATGTTCGGATTTCAATCGATGCTCGACGGCATGTTCGATGACCGTCAGGACGGTGGTGAGCACGAGGTACCAGACGGTGGCGACTAATAGCAGCGGCACCGTCTGATAGGTACGCGCATAGACCATCTGGGCGGAATAGAGCAGATCGGGCAACGCCAGTACGGAAACGAGCGAGGTGAATTTCAGCATCGAGATCGTGTCGTTACCGATGGGCGGAATAACGATGCGCAATGCCTGTGGCAACACGATGCGGCGAAGCGTCTGGCCGCGGGTCATCCCGAGGGTGGCGGCGGCTTCCGTCTGGCCGGCATTGATCGCCTGGATGCCGGCGCGGATCATTTCCGCGGCATAGGCGCTCTCGGTGAAGGCAAGGCCCATGATGGCGGCGCTGAACGGCGTGATGAGCTCGTTGGTATTCCAGGAAAAGAGCTTCGGCCCGCCGAAAGGAATGCCGATCGATATCTCCGGCAAGAGCAAGGCCAGATTATACCAGAAGATCATCTGCACCAGCGGCGGCACGCCGCGGAAAAACCAGATCCAGCCCCAGCTGACCGACTGGAAGACGCTGCTGGCCGACAGGCGCATGATGGCGAGCACGACGCCGATTGCAAGCCCCAGCACCATGGCGAGCGCCGTCAACAGCAGCGTCATGCCGAGACCGGAGAGGATAGCTGGGCTGAACATATATTCGGCGACGACGTTCCACTGCATGTTCTTGTTGGTGACAAGCACCTGCAGGAAGACGACGGCGAATATCGCAAGCACCACACCGCCGATCCAGTGGCCGACCTTTGGCAGCGCAATAGGCTTCACATCATGGATGGAGGGGCGCGAGTGTGGTTTTTCAGACATCGTCATTCCTTGCTGTCGTCTTGAGCTGTCCGATCCGGCACCAAGCAGGCTTCGCCAGAAGTGGTTTTGCATAGGGCAGACAATTGTTTCAGAGATCGGCCGGATGCTCTTCCGTGATCAACAGTGCCTTGCTCAGCATGCCGCTGTCGTTCAGGCCCCACTTGGTCATGATCTTCTCGTAGGTGCCGTCATCGATCATCGACTGGATCGTGTCCGTCAGCACCTGGCCGAGTGGGTCGCCCTTGCGCACGCCGATGCAGCTGTTGACCGGCGACAGGACCAGATCGGATACCTTGAGGTCGCCGGTCTGCTTTGCCATATAGGTAAGCTTCACCGATCCGCCCACGGTCGCCTGCGCCCGGTTGGAGCGAACGGCAAGCTCTGCCTGCGCCTGCGTGCCATGCGTCTGCATGACAACCGGCTTGTTCTTGCACTCATTGGCGTTCAGCTTTTCGAGTAGGCCGATATCCCATGAGCCGTTGAGTACCGCGACCGTCAACCCGCAGGCGTCGGAGGCCGACTTGATGTCGAGCGTGCTGTCTTTCGGATAGGCAAAGGAGGTGCCGATACGGCGTTGCGAGACGAAATCGAGCGTCTTCAGGCGCTCCGCCGTGGTGCCGAAAGACGAGAAGCCAGCGTCGAAACGCTTGGACTGTAGGCCCGGAACGATGGCGTCGAAGCTCGTGCCCTCGAACGTGAATGTCACACCGAGGCGCTGCTCCATCTCCTTGGCGATATCGACACTCCAGCCCTTCAGCTGGCCGTCGGCATCCTGATACTCGTCCGGCGCCCAGTCGTTAAAGACGGCGGCCTTGATGCCGTTGTCCTTGTATTCCTGCGGCAGCGCATCGTGCAAAGCCGGAATGACATCGGCCAGCGCCGGCATCGCCAGGATCGCGCTCAGGACGCATCCGGCCAGAATGGATTTCAACATGACGACCTCCTTGTTTTAGCGAACCCAGCGGGCTCGGGATGGCGCTCTCCAGTTCCCCTTATAAAAGTCACGAGAACGTTCTCACATATGAGACACGGACATTGCTTCCCCGTCAAGCACCGTTTTCGCGCTTAACGGCGGTTATAGGCATTGAAAATCGCCGCCTATCTGGTAACACCTAAAAAGTGCTGCCATTTTCTCCGATCCGGACATGATAAGATTCTCATTTTGGCAGGGCAAAAATGTGAGAGGAATTGCCGCGTGGCTCCGAAAAGCAAGGCAACGATTACGGATGTCGCGCGGGCAGCCGGCGTTTCCACGGCGACCGCTGGGCGCGTGCTCGGCGGCTACGGCTATACCAGCGATGACAAGAAAGAACAGGTGCTCAAGGCCGCTCAGAGCCTCGGCTACCGGCCCAATGCGCTGGCGCGCAGCCTCATCACCGGCAAGACCCGCACGCTCGGGGTCGTCGCGGGCGATATCCAGAACCCGTTCTATGCTTCGGTCCTGCGCGGTATTTCCAACGTCGCGGAAGCCAACGGCTTCGGCCTGCTGATCACCAACAGCGACGAAGCCCAGACCAAGGAAGTCCGTTCGGTGGAGCTTCTCGCTCAGAAACAGGTGGATGGGCTGATCGTCACCCCGAGCGACACGCGCAAGGCGCGGCATTTGCACAATCTCAAGGCCATGGGCGTTCCACTCGTGCTGATCGATCGCGCCGTCGCCGGCCTGATGGTCGATCGTGTCGCGACCGACAACATCGCGGCGGCCGAACAGGCCGTGCGCCACCTGATCGCCGCCGGCCACCGCCGGATCGGCATCGTGGCGGAACTGGTGGACGAGAAAGACGGCGGGCTGGAGACCTTCCTCACCCGCGCCATCGCCGGCGATCCCATCGAAAGCGAGATGCTCTACCCGAGCTGGCAGCGTCTTCTCGGCTATGTCCGCGCGCACCGGATCGAGGGTTTGGCCATCGATCCGCGCCTGACGCTTAGGGCCGGGAGCTATTCCGCCCTGGCCGCGCACGCCGTCGTGCCCGGCCTTATGACAGCCCCCGAGGCGCCGACCGCCCTCTTCACCACCGACGGCACCATGTCGGAGGGAACCATGCGGGCGCTGGCCGACCTGAAGCTCTCGATTCCCCAGGATGTCTCGATCGTCTGCTTCGACGATCTCGACTGGATGAGTTTTCACCGTCCTGGCATCACCACCGTTGCGCAGCCACGGCTCGCCATGGGCGAAGCCGCCGCGCGCATGCTGCTAGAGCGCATCCACGGCGAGGATTATCCGCCGCGCACCGTACTTATGCCCGCTGAACTGATCAAACGCGGCTCCGTCACCCAACTCTGATCCGGCAAGACGCAACGGGAACAGAATTGAACCTGCGCGTGAAGGCCGATACCGTTTCTTTCAACGCTTCTCGGAAAGGCGGCACCAGCGGCTTGCTTCCGACAGGCGTGGACCGTTCCCTTCCTTCTCCAGCACTCACGCCCACTTTCGGCGCACCCCGTGTAGGAACCAGTTGCCTTTTTAGATGTAGCTCGGTAATTGAGAACGTTCTCAGTTTTGTTCTCAGGAGGTCCTCCCGATGCCGCGTCCCGCTAGAATTCTCGCTTTCGGTGACAATGTGGTCGATTGCTATCGCGACCAGAACCTGATGTTTCCCGGCGGGAACTGCATCAACCATGCGGTGTTTGCCCACCGCGCCGGCGCCGAAACGGCCTATGTGGGAGCCGTTTGCGATGACGATGCGGGTTCCCTGATCCGACGGGCCCTGATCGACGAAGGCGTTG
Organism: Phyllobacterium sp. 0TCS1.6A; assembly: GCF_026420825.1. Classification (NCBI taxonomy): domain Bacteria; kingdom Pseudomonadati; phylum Pseudomonadota; class Alphaproteobacteria; order Hyphomicrobiales; family Phyllobacteriaceae; genus Phyllobacterium; species Phyllobacterium sp. 0TCS1.6A. The sequence goes on along the minus strand of NZ_JAPMAB010000013.1, from coordinate 46,258 downwards.
ACGTGGCATCGCTGCGGATTGAACCCGGGCAGACCGCCTATTGCGTGATCGAGACACAAGACGGCGACCGCGTCTTCGTTGGCGCCAATCTCGGCGTCTCGATAATCGCGCCGTCGCGGGCCGACCTGGCGCGGCTTTCGGATTTCGATGCCGTTCATACAGGCCGATCGAGCCATGTCGACGCCTGGTTGCCCCGCTTTGCCGAACTGACGAAGATCTCGTACGATCTCGCTACTGTCCACGATCCCGAACGTATCGCCCAAGTGGCACCGCATTGCTTCCTGATCGCGTTTTCCGCCGGCAGCGCCACCCGCAAGGAGGCGCTAGTGCTGGCTGAATGTGCCCGCACCGCCGGGGCCCGCTGGTGCCTCGTCACCCGCGGCGTCGAAGGCGCTCTTCTCGCCGGCGAAACTGGCATCGTGGAGGTTCCGGCTGAGCCGGTCGATGCTATCGACACGCTGGGAGCCGGCGACACTTATATTGCCAACGTCCTCGTCGGCCTACTTGACGGCGTCCGGCCGGAGGCCGTCTTAACAAAAGCCGCGGAAGCCGCCGCGCAAACGTGCCTGATGCGCGGTGCCTTCGGTCACGGGGCTCCCATGAGCGTCGACCTTTCAAACATGATGAGCTTGGAAGAGGTCTATCGCACCACCCGCCCCGCACGAACACCCGAAGAAGCCTAGCGGGATATCTGGAAGCAGGACTTGTTTGCCCCGCCAAAAAATCTCGATCTTTTCACCACCAACCACCTGAAAGTTCGATTTTCAGGTGGTTGGCCGGACCAGAGAACTCTGGATACCTGCCCCGAATTCGCGTTATCCGAACCGTTCGGGGCGAAAGCTATCCAGAAGTGGATGCCGGTTGCCGCTGGCGATCTCCCCGGCCAATAATTCTCCGGCGATAAGCCCAAGCGTGGCTCCGCTGTGGCTGAATGCGACGTAGTAGCCCGGAATATCTTTTAGTTCCCCGAAAACCGGATCGCCGTCACCCGGAATAGGCTTGGGGCCAACGCCATAGCTTTCAATTTCCAGTGTCGGATTGCCTTGCAGGACTTTCGAGGCCTCATCAAGCAAGCCCTGCAGCGTCGAGTTTTTCACCTCATAGCTACCGTCCGGCCGCGTGACTACCTCTTCTTCTGACCAGGCGGAATCGAGCGCGAGGCCGCCTGTCGGTGTCGGTCTGATCGCCACGCGAGGCGTGTTGAGGACCGCACGCAAGTCGTGCTGGCCCGGCGTCGTCCGCACGAGCAGCGCGATCGGTGTGGCATCGGCAATGTGCTGTCCTGCTTTTTTCACCATGCGCGGGACATCCGGACCCGTCGCCAGCAACACGGCATCCGCTTCGAAGCTCGCTCCACTGGCAGTCATAACCCCGCTGGCACGTCCATCCTTGATCACCACCTCGGCACGGCCGGAATCGGAGACGAGTTTGCCGCCGCGCGCCAGGAATTCTTCCAGTAAAAGCTCAATCAGCGACGGCAGATCGACCCAGCCTTCGCCGGGATTGAATAGAGCGCCTTGCCGCGTCACAGCCCGGGCATCGACGCCGGGAGTGACCGCCGCGATTCCGTCCGGCACGACATGCTGTGCGTCATATCCAATGAGCCGCTCGTGGGCATAAACGTCGGCGATCTCATTGGTGCTGTCATCGGCGTCCCATGTGAGTCCTCCTTCGAAGCGCAGCCACGACGCATCGGGATATTTCGCGGCCAATGTCCGATAGCGGTCGATCCCTACCATGCGCAGACGATGATACGCTTCCGAACGCATGCGCGACGAGTTGAGCCAGGCGAGCGAGCGCCCCGACGCACCGTTCGCGACGGGGCCATTATTGACGAGCGTCGTCGGGATGCCGAGGCGGGCAAGGTGGACAGCCGATGAGATGCCGAAAATGCCGCCTCCTATGACGATGACTCTGGAAACGGGCTTCGACGTTGGAGAGAGTGAATTCATGTCGTGTACTTTCATTCTGTCGTTCTATGCGGTTTTCGTGAGATCATCACGGCCTGGTTCATCAGAGGACCTCGGCCAGGAAGCGTTTTAGCCGTGCGCTGCCGGGATTGTCGAAAATGGCGGATGGCGTGCCGGCTTCGATTACCCGGCCCTCATCCATGAAGACGACCTGGTCAGCGACCTTTCGGGCAAAGCCCATCTCGTGCGTGACGACGACCATGGTCATGCCTTGCCGCCCGAGATCTGCCATCAGGTCAAGCACGCCTTTTACCAGTTCGGGGTCAAGCGCGCTCGTTACCTCATCGAAAAGGATGACTTCCGGATCCATCGCCAGAGCACGAGCAATCGCCACGCGTTGCTGTTGGCCGCCCGAAAGGCCGCCAGGTCGGTGGTGCTGGCGGGAAGCGAGCCCCACATCGGCAAGCCGCGCCTCGGCAATCCGTTGGGCTTCCTGCCGGGGCATGCCCTTGATCCTGACGAGCGCTAGCATGACGTTCTGAAGGGCCGTGTGGTCCGGAAACAGGTTGAAGTGCTGGAATACCATCCCGATACGCCGGCGCAGTCTTTCCGGCTTCATAGCCAGAATGCTCACCCCATCGAGGAGCACGTCGCCGGCCCTCGGCTCGACTAGCCGGTTGATACACCGCAGCAAGGTCGATTTGCCCGAACCCGACGGACCGATGATGCAAGTCACGGTGCCCGGCCTGACGGTAAGATTGACGCCTTTCAATACTTCAACATCGCCATAAGCCATAGCGAGATCGCTGATCTGGAGGCTGCCACCCTTGAACTGGGGTCGGGTTTCGCTACGGTGCCCGGATATTTGACCCGTGGCATTGGCGCCGGAATCGTCCAATTCGCTTAATTCGGCAAGACCGCTCGTGATGGGTCCACCTCCGCGCTGCTTGCCGAGCCTCAGGCGGTCGTCAATATAGTTGACGAGATGCGTCAGCGGCACTGTGATGACGAGATAGAAAACGCCGGCCAGAAGCAGTGGTGACAGATTGCCCGTGACGACCGCCTGGTCCTGTCCCACACGGAAGATCTCGCGTTCGGATGCAAGCAGGCCAAGGAAATAGACGAGGCTCGAATCCTTTACGTTGCCGATGAATTGATTGACGAGCGCCGGCAGCACGCGCCGGATCCCCTGCGGTATCACGATCAGTCGCATGCTTTGGCCGTAACTCATGCTGAGCGCCCGGCACGCCTCCATCTGCCCGCGTTCGACGCTCTGGATGCCCGCGCGGAATATCTCTCCCATATAGGCACCGGCGATCAGGCTAAGTGCAAGGATGCCGAGCGGATAGGGTGACGGTCCGAAGAGTTCGCGACCGATGCGAGCGAAGCCTTGGCCGATCAGAAGAATGGTGACGATCGCGGGCAACCCACGGAAGATGTCGGTATAGATACGAGCTGGTATCCGCAGCCATCGCGACTGCGAGATCCCCATCACAGCGAGCACCATGCCAATGACCACCCCAAGCACGGTGGAGGCCGCTGCCAGTATCAACGTGTTTTTCAGTCCGATGGTGATCATGTTCGGCAGTACCGCCGCCATCGCCTCCCAGTCGAGGAAACTGCGGCGCAGGTTCTCAAGCCAGTTCATTTAATCCCCTTTACTGTCGTGCCCCAAGTGCCCTGTGCGGGCGGACGAGCTATCGCTTGGTCCTGCGTCCGCCCATGGCAAAGACCGGCATGAGTCTATTGCTTGGGAAGGTAAGCGTCCGGCATCGGCGAGCCGGGGAACCATTTTTCATACAGGTTTTTCCAGGTTCCATCTTGCATCGCGGCATGAAGGGCGCCGTTCAGTGCCTCACGAAATGCCTCATTCCCCTTGCGCACGACAAAACCGGCGGGAGCGTCGAAAGACGGAATATTGACCGCGATTTTCAGATCGGAATAGCGGTCGCCATATTGCTTGGCAGCCTCATAATCGAGAAAATGCGCATCGATGGTCCCGTTGTTGAGAGCCGAAACGGCGGAATTGTTATCGGGGAATTTGACGATGTCGGCTTCCCCGAAATTCTTCTCAGCATATGTTTCCTGCAGCGTTCCCTGCACCACGCCGAGCCGTTTGCCTTTCAGGCCATCGGCGGAGGTGATCGTTGTATCCGGCGTCAGCACCGAGAGATAACCCGCGAGATAGCCGTCAGAAAAATCGACGGTCTTCTTGCGCGTGTCGGTCGTACCGATCGCGGCAACGGCGACATCGAAGCGCTCATTGGCCACGGAAGGCAGGAGCGCCGCAAATTCCTGACCAGTGAAGATGACCTGATCTTTCTGAAATCCAAGGCGGCTGGCGACATTGAGGAAGAACTCGATATCGAAGCCGGTGAATTCCCCCTCTGCCGTAGTGAAGGCGTAAGGCTTGGAATCTCCCATCGTGCCGACGCTGATCACCTTTGGGTCGATCAGATTGTAGGGATTGCCTTCGGCGGCAGGGGTTTGTGCGACCGCTCCGAAGCTGACGGATAGAAGCGTCAACGCCATCACCCCGCTACGAATGGGCGAAAGCAAGGGTGCGAAAATGCCGATTTTGCTCATGTTCTTCTCCTCTGGAAAACCTGTTATTTTTATATAATGAGACCGGTCTCATCACGATTGATACCGGTCTCATTATCAATTATTAGTTCTTGATTGACCTGCCGTCAATGTCTCCTGTAGTGCTTCGATACATGAAAGATTCAGGCAAAGCCCGCTCCGTTACCGTCAGCGATGTTGCGCGCGAGGCGAAGGTCTCGAAGGCGACGGCCGCACGTGTTCTTGGCGGCTACGGGGTTTTCAGCGAAAAAGTATATGAAAAAGTCATGGCCGCGGCCCAAGCGTTGGACTATCGGCCTAACGAGCTTGCTCGCAGTATGACGACCGGCAAGTCGGGGATTATTGGTGTGGTCGTCGGCGATATCGAAAACCCGTTCTTCAGCTATGCCGTGCGCGGCATCAGCGATGCGGCGCGCGCCGCCGGCCTCAACGTCATCCTGGCAAATTCGGGGGAGCAGATCGAGGCGGAGAAGAGCGCCGTGCGCGTACTGATGGGAAAGCGCGTGGACGGGTTGATCGTGACGCCGGCGGAATCTCGTGACATCGCGCATCTGCGCGATATTCATCGCTCCGGTCGGCCCTTGGCCCTGCTCGACCGCGCCTTGCCCGATCTCCAGGTCGATACCGTCACGGTAGATGACCGGAAAGCAGCGATGCGGGCGACACGGATGTTGACGGCCGCGGGCCACCGCGACATCGCCTATGTGACAGCGGTCGATTCCGACCGGCACGAGTATCGTGACCTCGAACAGGTCTATACGTCCTCGGTGCGAGAACGCGTCGAAGGTTTCCTCTCAGTGTGCCGGGAGGCTGGTATCGAGACGCCCGAACGTCTCGTCCGGCTTGGCGCGACCAGCCCCGAGGAAACGCGTACGATCATCCAAGCGCTTTTGTCAAAAGCTGACAGGCCGACCGCGATTCTGGCGTCTGACAGTCTCGTTGCCCTGGAGATATTCAGGCACATTCGTTACATGGGCTTACACATCCCCAGGGATATTTCACTCATCACATTCCACAATGCTGACTGGACGAGCGTCACGAGCCCGCCGATCACGGTCATCGACCAGCCGGTCTACGCCCTCGGCAAGATGGTGGCGGAACTTCTTATCCGGCGGTTGAAAGGGGAAAAACGGCCGCCGGAAAGGGTGGTGCTCCAGACATCGATTATAGAACGCGGCTCGGTAGGGCCACCACCACCCTCTGGAAGGTAAACGCCGGCCACGGGCTATTGCGCAGGCCCAGATTCTAGGCGAGGTATCATCGCACACATAGAAGAAAGCAAATGAGTGAGTTGAAAATGGCGCCCAACGTAGACAAGCCAGCCAAACGGGGCCGCCCGCCCAAGGTGCTGCTGTCGAAGCGAGAACCTCTTGCCCAACAGGCGGCATCGACAATACGTGGGATGATCATTCGAGGTGAAATGGCGCCCGGCTCGCGCATCCCGGAGAGAACGCTTAGCGAGACGATCAAAATATCGCGAACACCGCTGCGAGAAGCTCTGAAGCTTCTCGAGCGTGACGGCCTCGTTCAAATCTTGCAGAACCGGGGCGCCCGCGTGATGTCCTTTACTGTAAACGAGGCACGAGAGCTCTTCGAGGTCATCGCAGGCATGGAGAGCCTTGCTGCCCAGCTCGCCGCTCGCCGCATCACACCTGTAGAACTGGAAAGACTGGAAGAGTTGCACGGGGCCATGCTGATCCATCATCGCAACCATGACAAGGATCCCTATTTTGCAGTCAACAATCAGATCCATGATCTGATTGTCGAATTTTCAGGCAACAGCATCCTCAGGGCGACCCATGAGGGGCTCATGCTGAGAGCCCGTCGCGGTCGCTATATGGCTATCATGAAACCGTCACGGTGGGACGAGTCGGTAGCGGAGCACGAGGCTCTGATGCAAGCACTCCGCAACCGTGATGCCTCTGCCGCGCGCCGCATTTGGCAGCTGCACCTCAATCACACGGGCGATACGGTCTGTTCCGTCCTTTTGGAGCAGCTGGCGGAGACCAGCGGCTGATCAGGCGGCACGAGCGCGTTTCCAGAGACGATCGGCGACCGTTTGGGCCGTGGCGATGATTTCGTCCTGGTCGGCCCAGGTCGCACGGCCGTCATCGATCAGTACCTTGCCGTCGCAAATCACCGTCCTGACATTGGCGCCCGAGCCCAGATGCGCGACTACGCCGAAGCCATCCACAACCGGATGGAGATTGGGTGCGCTGGAATCAAGCAGGACCATATCCGCCCGGTAGCCCACAGCAACGCGTCCGACTTGATCGGCCACGCCTAGTGCCTGCGCCCCGCTCACCGTTGCCCAGCCAAATACCGTGTGTGCGTCGAAAACAAAGGTCTCCTTCGCTCGCAGTCGCGCCGAAGCGAGCGCCATGCGCATCGCTTCGAACATATCTCCGGACTTGGTATCGGTGCAGAGCGTGATGTTGGCACCCGCGGCCGCAAGCGCAGCGATGGGTGCCGCCGCTCCAAAAGCAGCGTTTCCGATGGGCGCATGAGCGACCTGAATGCCCGCATTCCCAAGCTTGTTTACCTCGTCTTCCTCCAGAAAGATGCAATGGGCAGCAACAAGCCGCTCGTTCAGAAGGCCGAGATCGTCCAGAAAGTCACTGGAGCGCATACCCTCGCGGGCCTTCATGTGGGCGATCTCCATACGCGACTGTGCGAGATGAGTGTGAACCTGACGGCCGTCCTGTTCCGCCATTGTTGCGATGAGCTTGAAAAGATCCCGGGATACCGTATCCGGCGCGTGAGGTGCGTAGAAGCAACGGATCAGTCCTCCGTTGGCGCCATCCCAATCGTCAATAAGCGTCAGGTTGTCCGCAAGCGTTTCCTTTCCCAGTGCGACGTCTGGCTGGAACCGACCTTCGGCAAGAGCCGCAGTATCAACATCCATCACACGCCCTCCGAGAAAGGCACGAACGCCCGCCTCGGTTGCAGCCTTTGCCAGAGCAAGAGGCTTGCGATAGTAGTCGACGATCGAGGTACACCCGAAGCGAACCATCTCGAGGAGGCCAAGGCGCGACAACGCCAGAGTTTCTTCATCGGAGAGCCAGTGTCCCTGCGGAACACCCTTGGTATAGGCCGGGGCAAAACCAATATCCTCCACCATGCCGCGCACGATCATCAGCGGTGAATGATTATGGGTATTGACGAAGCCCGGCATCAACATGCCGCCACGTCCGTCAATGCGCCTGTCTGCGAGACTCTTTCGCAACTCTATTGCCGGACCGATGGCGGCAATCGCGCCATTGCATATCCCTACGGCCATATCTCGTGCGATGGCTTCTCCAAATGTTACGATCGCAACATTCTCGACAAGCAAATCAAATCGGGCTCCTTGGGCGGCAGTGTTCGGCATCAGTGTCTCCGATAGTCAGTGTGAGGAAATTATGTGCAGCAGCCACCAATATAGGCAGCAGGATCACCAAGTGTGATAATTATTCATATATAATATGATGTAAATAAAGAATTTTTTGACATGGCATGCAATTTGCTTGGTTAGTGGCGTATTCGTCATTCCACGTAACCGAGAGAGATCGCCATGACCAAGAATGGATTTTCAGACCTTACCCGTCGAAGCTTCCTGAAGAGCGCTACGGCGACGGCAACGCTGCTGGCTGCACCTGGAATACTGCGTGCCGAGACCAAGGAGCTGGTCGTCGGCGGGGCGGCAAGCCACACCAAATGGGTAGAGGAAATCGTCGCCCCGGCCTTCGAAAAAAAATATGGCGCGCGGATCATTTTCGAGGGTACGAAATCACTCGTAAATCTTGAAAAAATGCAATCGAACAAGGCCAAACCGTATCTGTCCGTGGTGCAGATGGACGACCCGGTCATGATCATGGCCGTCAATGAGAACCTGCTGACGCCGATCACGCCGGCACTTGCGCCAAATATCGCAAAGCTTCGTCAGGGTACGGTCCATATGGACGGCATGTGGGCCAATTACGTCCAGCCCTGGGCGGGTATCGCTTACAACAAGTCGGTGAGCGGGGTGGACAGCTGGACCAAGCTCTGGGACCCGGCCTTCAAAGGCAGGGTAGTCATTCCATCCCTGCAGAACACGGAAGGCATGTGGACATTGTTCATGGCAGCCCATCTTGCCACGGGCAAGCCACTGGCCGAGGCGCAATATGAGATTGATGCCGCATTCGCAAAGCTTGAGGAACTGAAGCCGAACCTTCTCAACGTCTATGCCGTCCTGACGCAATCCTTCAACCTCCTGGAGCAGAACGAAATTGCCATGCTGGCCGGACAGTTCTCCTCCTACACCATTCCGAGGGTGACGGAGGGGGCGACTATCGACCTTGCTGCTCCAAAGGAAGGCATCTTCGCAATGCCGTCTGGCATTTGCCTGGTCAAGGATGGCCCCAATCCCGAGCTCGCGGCAGCCTATGTAAACGAGATGCTGGGCGCTGAACTGCAGAGCATCCTGGCGGAATCCACATACTCTCTTCCCGCCAACACCGAAGTGAAGGGTGTCGATATCGCGCCGGCAGGTATCGAGGTTTTCGGTCCGGACTGGGCATTCGTATCGAAGAACCGCGCCAATTGGATCGATCGTTTCGATCGCATGATGGCGATCTAATTTTCTCGGCAAAATGACGGCGGGCCGTCCACGCCCGTCCTCCACAAAGGGAAGCGGAATGTATCTGGACGTAAAAGGTATAATCAAGAGCTATCGGGACAACACCGTCCTTGACGGTCTCGATTTCTCGGTTGCCAGGGGCGAGCTGGTATCCCTGCTCGGCCCCTCCGGCTGCGGAAAAACCACCTTGCTGCGCATGATAGCAGGCCTGGTCACAGCGGATCATGGCACGATACGGCTGGCTGAACGCGATGTGACCGGATTGCCGGCCCATAAACGCAACGTTTCGGTGGTCTTTCAGAACTACGCATTGTTCCCGCATCTCAATGTTTCTGAAAATGTCGGGTTCGGCCTGGCGGCACGCGGAGTTTCCAAGGCAGAGCAAAGGACCCCGGTCGAAGAAGCTTTGGCATTGGTGCGCATGGAGCAATTCGCCGACCGACCTATTTCGGCACTCTCAGGCGGGCAGCAACAGCGTGTAGCCGTCGCCCGCGCACTGGTCGTGGCCCCTGATTTGCTGTTGCTGGATGAGCCTTTTTCGGCGCTCGACCGCAAGCTGCGAGAAACCATGCAAGTCGAACTCAAGGCTCTCTTGCGCTCTCGCGGCATTACGGCTGTTTTCGTAACCCACGATCAGGAAGAGGCGCTCGCCGTGTCCGATCGGATCGCCGTCATGAACCGTGGGCGGATTGAGCAATATGGCGGACCGATGGAGCTCTATTCCCGCCCGGCAACGAGTTTCGTCCTCGATTTTGTTGGTATGTCAACCCGTATCGCTGGAACGGTCAAGAAGGTCGAGGGTCGTTCGCTGCTGATCTCGACGGCCTATGGGGAGGTAACTGCACCGGGTAACTTTATCCAGGGCGCGAAGGTCCTTCTCGGTGTTCGGCCGGAACATCTCGATCCCGTGCCGGGTGCTGCCGGCAGCAACAGCATAACCGTGGCACTCAGCGATGTCATGTGCCTCGGGGCGAAGACACTTGTTCACGCCACCGCTTCGGGCGCCGACCGCATCATCTGCGAGCAATCGGGCGCCGCCCAGCAAGGCCTGCCTTCGACCGGCGAACCGGTAACGCTCTCCTGGAACGTGGAACAGACATTGGTCTATCCGGCGGAGGGAGTGCAATGAGCCAATTCAACGGAGCCGCAGCCGCGCCTGGCCGACGAACTGATCCATTCCTGCTTCTGGCTGTTCCGGCGCTCTGTCTGCTTGGCATGCTGTTTGTATTGCCGATCGTCTTCCTGCTCGTGAAAAGTTTCAGGGACACGACGGGCAATCTATCGATTGCCACCTATGTCGCGTTTTTCTCCGATCCCTTCATGCTGACGGCACTTCGCCGTACTATCGTGGTCGCGATAGAAACCACACTCCTGACACTCCTTCTTGGCTATCCTACCGCCTTTGCTCTGGCACGCGCTCGCGGATTTACCCAGACAATCATACTCATAGCGATGATCCTCCCGCTGTCGGTCGGCGTGATCGTCAAGGCCTTTGCCTGGTCTATCGTTTTCCGTACCGACGGCGTGATCAACAAAACACTGCTCGGTCTTGGCATCATCGACCAACCCTTGCGGCTGCTTTTCACCGAAACAGCCCTGGTGATCGGTGCGACAAATATATTCCTGCCGTTCATGGTGTTACCGATCTACGCGGTCATTCGCCAGACCGACCCAAACCTTCGCTCAGCTGCGGCTACGCTGGGTGCCGGGCCGTTGTTCTGTTTCTTCCGGGTAACCTTGCCACTGACGCTTCCTGGTATCGTCGCGGGCGCCGCCTTTGTCTTCTCGATGGCGGTGGCGATGTATGTGATACCCAACCTGATCATCGGCGAACGCACGCAGACCCTGTCCATGCTGATCGCCAGGTCCTTTCTCTATCTTCGGAACGAACAAATGGGGTCGACCATATCAACCATACTGCTTGCGATTGCGGCATTCATCGTCATCGTCTCGTCCGTCATCCTGAAGAGACTTTCCGGGAGGCAGGCATGACCCTCACCGATAGAATTGCAACCGTTGCAAGCTGGATTGTCGCGCTTGCGGTCTGCATCTATTTACTGACACCACTCATCATAACGGTGATCGTGTCCTTCACGTCTTCCAGCGTCTATACGCTACCGCCACCAGGCTGGTCATTGCGTTGGTACGAAACCATGGCGCGCAAGCATGATTTGATCAATGCCTTGTGGCTTTCGGTCAATCTTGCGTCGATCTCCACGATAATCGCGCTGGTGGTCGGCACACTTGCCTCGCTTGCCATTGTGCGCGGCCGCTTTCCGGGGCGCGAAATACTGGCCACGGTGACAGTGTCGCCACTGATGATGCCAGGGCTCGTTATCGGTGTCGCATTGCTGCAGTTCTTCCGCGATCTCGGCTTGCGCGATGCCTATTGGAGCCTTTTGCTGGCCCATATCGTCATCACCCTACCCTATATCGTGCGCACGCTCGTCGCGGCGCTGGAAAAGTTCGACTTCTCCCTGATCGATGCTGCCCAGACACTTGGCCTTCCATATTCCCGGGCGATTATAAAAGTCATGGTGCCGGGCCTGGCACCCGCATTTCTAACCTCTGGCATGTTCGCTTTTCTCGCGTCGATGGACAATTATCCGATCTCGATCTTTCTAACAGACGCCTGGAACAAGACACTTCCGATCAAGATGCTGCAATATCTCGAGGAAGCGCCGGATCCGACGATCGCTGCCGTTTCATCCGGCCTCATCGTGCTCGCCCTGACGGCATTGGTCATAGGCTCCAGAACTGTCGGCCTTAACCGGATGATCCAATAATGGCCGATAGACGAGATTTCATTGGTTATCGCGATGGATATCCCGCCGTCGACTGGCCGGGAGGTGCGCAGCTCGCAGTTTCCCTTGTCGTCAACGTCGAGGAGGGATCGGAACTCTCGATCGCCGATGGAGACGAGCGCAATGAAAGCGTCTACGAGGCGCGCGAAGAAGTCATAGGCGTACCGGACCCGTGCATGGAGAGCCATTATGGCTACGGTCCGCGTGCCGGTTATCGTCGCATAGTCGATGTGCTTGCAAAGCATGGCGTGCCAGCGACCTTTTCCTGCTGTGGCCGGGCGGCAGTGCGGTCGCCATGGCTGGTTCAAGACGCGATAGCTCGCGGCCACGAAGTAAGTTGTCACGGCTGGCGATGGGAGAGCCTGGCGGGCATGACAGAGGACGAGCAGCGGCGAAATATCGCTCGAACATTCGAAGCGATCCGGAACGTGACCGGCATGGCACCAAGCGGCTGGCATACACGCTCGGCTTCCACGCCGGAGACCAGACGGTTGCTCGTTGAACACGGCGGCTTCCTTTACGATTCCGACGCCTATGATGATGACGCACCCTACGTCGTCTCCGTCGGCAACGGGCCGCATGTAGTCCTTCCCTACGCATTCGACACCAATGATATGCGCTTCCAGCCGGGCGGCGGGTTCGTGCATCCGGAGGATTTCAGCCGCTATTGCCTGGCTGCCTTTGACCGGCTGTGGCAGGAGGGCGCCGGTGCGCCGCGCATGTTGAGCATTGGGTTGCACCTGCGCATCATCGGCCGCCCGGCTCGCATCGGCGCTCTTGAGGCATTGCTGGAGGCGATTGCAGCACGCGGCAATATCTGGTTCGCCACACGTGCCCAGATTGCTACCCATTGGCGGCGAGCTACGGGCCTGCCTGATTTTCAGCCGGCTGGAGCTAATGATGCAACTATATGAAGACGTCATAACCATGAGCGCCCGAGAAATAGCGGCTGCCGTAAACACCGGAAGGCTGTCCGCCATAGACGCTGTTCGCGCCCATCTCGCCATCATATCGGAGCGGAACCCTTCGCTGAATGCGATTGTTGCCATTGATAGCGGGAAATCGTTGCAACAGGCGCGTATTGTCGATGAGCGCATAGGCGGCGGGGAATGTCTTCCGCTTGCCGGCGTGCCGATCATCGTCAAGGACAACATATGGGTAGAGGATTGGCCGATAACTCAGGGTTCGCGCCTTTTCGCCAATTTCATCGCTGACAGCGATGCCGAGGCCGTCAGGCTGGCGAGACAGGCTGGAGCCGTCATCGTCGGGATCGGCGCTTGCTCCGAATTCGCTGCCAAAGGCGTTACAGCAACGCCGCTTTATGGCACGACCCGACACCCGCTGGCTCACTCCCTGACGCCCGGCGGCTCGTCGGGCGGCAATGCAGCCGCGCTTGCTGCCGGCATGGCACCGTTGGCACTCGGAACAGATGCCGGCGGATCGAGCCGTCGCCCACCAGCCCATTGCGGCATCGTCGGATTCAAGCCCAGCCAGGACGCGATCCCCTATGGACCGGGATTTGCCGAGCCGTTCTGGGGCGTTTCAGTCATCGCGCCAATGGGCCGGACGGTCGATGACTGTGCGCTACTATTCGAGGCATTGACCGGCAATACACCTGCTCCGCAGCGCCCGTTGCGTCTCGGTTACCATCCCACCTTCGGTATTGATGCCGCCGTCGACGCTGATGTTGCTGCAGCTTTTGAAGCGGCACGCAGACGAATTTTGGCGGCGGGTGTGGAGATGGATGCAGTGACAATGGCCTGGCCCGAGGGAACCAATGAAGAAGTACTCATGCCGCTTCAGCATGCTGGCCTTGCCATGCTCTATGGGGAGCGCTGGCAGCACGAACCAGACCTCTTTGATCCCGATATCGGATCTCAAATCGAACGCGGCCTGTCGCTCCCGGGCGTCGCAGTTGCCCGAGCCCTTGATCAGTCACACAGGCTGCGCGGTTGCCTGGACCATATATTTGCCCAGTACGATCTACTCATCGGCTTGACGACACCCTGCGGCCCCTGGCCCCATGACCGCCTTGGTCCCGAGACCATCGGCGGCAAGCCCGTCTCACCCCGCGATCATGCTGCCCTGACCCCTCGCTTCAATCATGCCGGTCTGCCAGCCCTCTCCTTACCGTGCGGCTCTGACCGCAATGGTTTGCCGGTTGGCATGCAGATCGTTGGACCCGCCGGCGCGGACACATTTGTACTGGCAGCGGCAGCGCAGTTTGAAACGATTCTTGCAGGCCCGGTTGCTTAACCGGAAGGAGACAGTGTTGAAGATATTGATGATCAACCCCAATACATCGACCGAGATGACGGACCGGATGATTGCAACCGCGCAGTCCGTTCTTGCGCCCGACACAGAGCTGATTGCTCATACGGCGACACGGGGTTTCCCCTACATTGCAAGCAGAGCTGAAGCGATGATTGCGGGCAATATCACGCTCGAAATGCTGGCGGAACATCATCACGGCTGCGACGCCGCTGTCATCGCAGCCTTTGGCGATCCAAGTCTCATTGCAGCACGCGAACTCTTCGAAATCCCGATTACTGCCATGGCCGAGGCCGCCATACTGACTTCCTGCATGCTGGGCGAGCGCTTTGCCATGCTGACATTCTCCCGAACGCTGGTTGCCTGGTACGAGGATGCGGTGGCGTTGGCCGGACTGACCCATCGTTGCGCGGCGATCCGTGTGCCGGACGTTAGCTTCAAGTCGGTATCGACAGTTCAATACGAATTGGAAAACGAAATCGTCGCACTGGCTGAAAGGACGGTGAAGGAAGATGGCGCCGACGTACTGATACTCGCCGGTGCGCCGCTGGCAGGTCTCGCGCAACGCATAGCCCATCGTTCACCGGTGCCGCTGGTCGATCCTCTGGTCGCTGCAGTCAGTCAGGCCCAAACGCTTGCAAGGATGAAACCAAAGGCGGCCAGTGCCGGACGGTTTGCGCGGCCGGGCCCCAAGGTTACGGTTGGTCTGCCGCAATCGCTTGCCGACTGGATCGAGCATCGCGGGCCGGATCGGCAGTCGGATCTAACCCTCAATGCGAGCATGTGAGAGGTATCCACGATGGATAGCACGATCGATCTCATCGTCATGGCCGGCCTGATCGTCACGATGGATCAGGGTCGCAGCCTAATCACGGATGGTGCAGTGGCGGTCAATGACGGGAAAATTCTCGCGGTGGGACCGAGAGATGCGATTTCTCAACGGTATGCTGCTTTGAAGACAGTGGGCGGCAATCACGCGATTGTCATGCCCGGCTTTATCGACGGGCACTCTCACGCTGGCCACGGATTGATAAGAACAATGGGCAGCGATGACTTCCCAGCGTTTCGCGAGGCATGCCGGAAGGTCTACATGGAGTCAGCGTCGCTTGATTTCTGGGCCGCGGAGGCTCGCCTGTCGGCTCTCGAACGACTCAAGGCAGGCGTTACCACGGCAACGCTCTATCTTGGAGGTGGGGACGAGAACAACCGCTCCGACACACCAGAAGTTGCGACCACTTACGCAGCCGCGTTCTGCGGTGTTGGAATGAAGCTGGTCCTGGGCATTGGCCCGACGAGGCCACCGTTTCCACGGCATTACACCCATTTTCGGGGTGATCGGGCGCAAACGGTAGAAGTGAATTTCGATCGACAGCTCTCCGTCTGTGAGGAGGTTGCGCGGATTCTGCCGGGGGCGCGAACTCGGGTAGCCTTTACTGCGCCGGTCATAAATCCCGCCATTCATCGGGACAGGCATTTTCGCACGCTCTGCGAGATTGCGCAGACCATGAAAGACCTTGCACGGAAATACGATACCCTGCTCATGATCGACGGCCACCGCGAGGGAACTGTCGCCTTTGCCAACGGGCTGGACATTCTCGATCATCGAACTCTGCTCTCGCATGCGATTGGACTGAAAGAAGACGAAGTGGCGCTGATCGCGGAGCTTGGTGCGGTCGTATCCAATAACGCTGTTTCGGCAAGCGGCACATGGGATCGCTGCCCTTTGGTAGAGCTGCTTGCTGCTGGGGCCCGGGTATTTTTATCGAGTGACGGGCTGGCACCCGATGGTGGAACAGACATGTTCGACGTGATGCGCGGCGCAATGCGCTACCATCGTTCCATGTGCCGCAATCCCAATATTCTTCCGCCGGGCCGTGCGCTTTCCCTGACCACGATCGAAACCGCCAGAGCGCTCGGGATAGATCATGAGGTCGGGTCGATTGAGCCGGGGAAGCGGGCCGATATCATTCTGGTCGATACGCAAAAACCACATCTGCAACCCTCGGTCATGCCGCTTCATCAGCTTCTCATGTACGCCAATGCCAGCGACATCGACACGGTTATAGTGGACGGGCAGGTAATGATGGAGAACCGGCAGGTTGCCCAGCAGGCTGAAATACTCTCGGCCAGCCAGGTAGAATGCCAGATCATGCTGGACCGCTCCGGCCTGCGAACATCGCTCGACCTGCCGAAAAGCTTCTGGTCCGACAGTTACGACCGCCCTGTTCGTGATGGTTTAAACCATCACGACAGATGAGTGATATTAGGGGCACGACCGCGATATGTTCGACATTATTATCCAAGGTGGACGCGTCTCAGCGGCAACACGACCGTTCTTCCCTTCTGCCCGGGGAAGGAACTGCCCGCACTGGTGGGCGACGGCCAGACATCCTTCAAGTTATTCATGGCAGCTGTCACATTGATTAATCGTCAACGTGCCTGCGGTATCTGGGTTTCATGAATAGGCAGGTCCCGACGTACAAAAATCGTCGCTTTCACCGGAGCACAATCGATCGTGGCGCCGCTCTTTTCGATGCGGCCAAACCGGCAATGAACGGAAATTCTTTCTCACCTGCGGGCGGCAATTCGCAATAAATTATCTATTGCACGGGTCGCATGGCTCATAATCTGACGAAACTGCAAACCATGCCGCAATTGTCGCGGCAGCGCTTCGTCGGAGGATCGGATGACCGGAAAACGGCAGTTGAAACTTGGTTTCATGCTTCACGGCGTCGGCATGGGATGGGGCGATTGGCGCCATCCGGATGCGGATCCGACGGCCAGCACCAATCTTGCCTATTACAAGCGTCAGGCCCAGCTTGCCGAGGCGGCAAAGTTCGACTTTCTCTTCGTCGCCGACAGCGTCTTCATCACCGAGAAGTCGAGCCCGCATTATCTCAACCGCTTCGAGCCGCTGACCATACTGTCCGCCCTCGCCGGTGCCACGTCGCATATCGGCCTCGTCGGCACGCTGACGGTAAGCTACAGCGAGCCTTTCAACGTCGCCCGCCAGTTCGCCTCGCTCGATCATATCAGCGGCGGCCGTGCCGGGTGGAACGTCGTCACCTCCTGGCTGGAGGGCAGCGCTTCCAATTTCAGCAGGCAGGCGCATCTCGCCCATGACGTGCGATACCGGCTCGCCGACGAATATCTCGATGTCGTGCAAGGCCTGTGGGACTCGTGGGAAGACGATGCGCTGGTTCACGACAAGGCGCGCGGCGTCTTCTTCGACCCGCAGAAGCTGCATACGCTGAACCACAAGGGCGAGTTCTTCGAGGTCAGGGGACCGCTCAACATCGCTCGCTCGCCGCAGGGCCAGCCGGTGATCTTCCAGGCGGGCGCTTCGGAAGATGGCCGGAACTACGCGGCGAGGCGCGCCGACGCGATCTTCGTCCATCATGACAGCCTCGAAGAGGGCCGGAACTATTATCACGACCTGAAGCAGCGTGCCGCGGGCTTCGGCCGCGACCCGGACAAGCTCTTCATCCTGCCCGGCATCCGCCCGGTCGTCGGTTCCACTGAAGCGGAGGTCGAGCGGAAGTACCAGGAATTTGCAAGTCTCACATCGATAGAGAACGCGCTCTCCATGCTCGGCCGGCCGTTCAACGATTATGATTTCCTGCAGCACGATCTCGATGCGCCCTTCCCCGACATTGCCGCCCATGGCGTCAATTCCAACCAGAGCCAGTCAAGCCGGATCATCGAAGTCGCCCGCGCCGGCAATCTGACGCTGCGCGAGGTGGCGTTGCGCTTCGCCACGCCGCGTAGCGATTTCGTCGGCACGCCGGAGCAGGTCGCCGATGCTTTCGAGCGCTGGCTGGTCGAGCGCGGTTCGGACGGCTTCGTCATCAACGTCTCATTGCCGAAGGAGCTTGAAGTGCTGGTCGAAACCGTGATCCCGATCCTGCAGAAGCGCGGCATTTTCCGCGAGGAATACGAATCGGAAACCTTCCGCGGCAATCTCGGCCTAGACGTGCCGCGCAACCGCCATGCGGCAAGCGAGGTTCCTGTCGCCGCCGAATGATCCCCCAAGAAGCCCGACCGGAGCAAGGTGATTCATGACCATTCTTTCCAGACGCTTATTCAATGTCCTCGCCGGCGGGTTGGCCGCGCTCTGCCTCGCAACACCGCTTTCGGCTAGTTTCGCCGAGGACCCGTCGGACGTCACGCTCCGCATCGGCGATCAGACCGGCGTGGTGCGCGCCAAGCTGGAGGCGGCGGGCCTGCTCGAGAACGTGCCCTACACGATCGAATGGTCCGTCTATGCGGCAGCCGTCAACCTGCATGAGGCGTTGAAAGCCGATGCCGTCGATATCGGCTCGGCCGCCGACAGCCCGACTGTCAGCGCCATCGCCGGCGGTTCCAGGATCAAGGTTGTCGCCGCCTTTTCCAATGGCGGGCGCGGCACGGCGCTGCTCGTCCCGGAAAACAGTCCGATCAAGACCATCGAGGACCTGAAGGGCAAGACGATATCGCCAACGACGCGAGGCAGTGTCGCTCATTACCTGACGGTTGGCGTGTTGAAGAAAGCGGGCATCAAGGAAGGTGAAGCGAAACTGGCCTTTCTGACGCCGGCCGACGCCAGTGCAGCGTTTCAGACAGGCAGCATCGATGCCTGGGGCATATGGGGCGTCTATCTCGCCCGCACGGTCGGGATACAGAAGGCCCGCGTGCTGATCGACGGCGAAGGCATCAATACCGGCCATGGCGTGCTCAGCGCCACCCACAGCGCGCTTGCCGATCCGGGCAAGGTAGCGGCGATCGCCGACTTCGCCGCCCGGATCGAACAGGGTTACAAATGGTCGGCCGAAAACAAGGATGCCTATATCGATTTCTATGCCGCCTTCTCGAAGCAGGACAAGTCGATCATCGCCGAAACCTATGACGACGAGGCGGCGTTCAAACGTGTGCCGCTGGACGATGCCTTCACCGCTTCGCTGCAGAACGTTTTCGCGACCTGGAAGGAAGCGGGCGTGCTCTCCGGCAACCTCGACCTGTCGAAATATGTCTATCGCGACCTGCCGACCAACTGATCCATGGGAACCGGCCGATGAACAGCATTGCCACCATAAGACTGGAAACAGCCGAGAAACTGCATGATGCAGGGCCTGGCAACCGCCGGGCGCCATTGCCAGCTGTCGACCTGAAGCGCATCGAGCCGTTGTCGGCGTCCCGCCGCGGCGTGCCGCGCTGGCTCAGGCGCGGGGCGGGCCCGGTGCTTCTTGTTCTTCTCTGGCACCTCGCCTCCATCACCGGCCTGTTGCCGGAGGAGGTGCTGGCAGGACCTTCCGTGGTAATCGGCAGTGCGGCGAAGCTGATCGAGACCGGTGAATTGCAACAGGCGATCTGGGTCTCGCTCGGTCGTGCGCTGACGGGGCTTGCGATCGGCGGCACTGTCGGCATCCTGCTTGCCGTGCTTTCCGGTCTTTTCCGGCTCGGCGAGGACCTGATCGACTCCACCGTGCAAATGTTGCGCACCGTCCCCAATGTGGCGCTGATCCCGTTGCTGATCATCTGGTTCGGCATTGGCGAGGCGCCGAAGGTGGCGCTGATCGCGCTCGGCACCGCCTTCCCGCTTTATCTCAACGTCTATGCGGGCATCCGCAACGTGGATTCCACGCTGATCGAAGCGGGCAGGACGCTCGACCTTTCCCGCCTGGCGATGATCCGTCACATCATCCTGCCGGGAGCCCTGCCCTCGGCGCTGGTCGGGCTGCGCTACTCGCTCGGCATTGCATGGTTGGCTCTCGTCTTCGGCGAGCAGATCAATGCGACCGCTGGTATCGGCTATCTCATGGCCAATGCCCGCGAATTCTTCCAGACCGACGTCATCGTAGTCTGCCTCGCGGTCTATGCCTTCCTCGGCCTCGCGGTCGACTTCATCGTCAGAACGCTCGAAAGGATATTCCTGTCATGGCGGCCGGCATTCAGCGGAACGTGACGACCGAAAGACCATCCCCGACGCCTTCCGTGGTGAACGTATGCGGGCTGACCCGGCGCTTCGGAGAGCGTGAGGTTCTCAAGAACCTCGATCTCGAAATCGCGGCGGGCGAATTCGTGGCCCTGCTCGGCGCCAGCGGCTGCGGCAAGAGCACCCTGTTGCGCATCCTCGCCGATCTCGACCGGGACATTTGCGGCGAGGTCTCGGTGCCGCTGCGCCGCTCCGTCGCCTTCCAGGCGCCGCGGCTGATGCCGTGGAAGCGGGTCTGGCGCAATGTGGTTCTCGGCCTTCCGGACGCGCCGGACAGGAGACGGGCGATTGCGGCGCTCGATGAAGTCGGCATCAGCCACCGCGCCGACCAATGGCCGAAGGTGCTGTCCGGCGGCGAGGCGCAGCGGGTGTCGCTGGCCCGTGCGCTGGTGCGCCAGCCCGACCTTCTGCTGCTCGACGAACCCTTTGCCGCGCTTGATGCGCTGACGCGGATCAAGGCACAGGAACTGGTGGGCGAGCTCTGGCAGCGCCATGGCTGCGCGGTGCTGCTCGTCACTCACGACGTGGAGGAGGCGCTGCTGCTTTCCGACCGTGTGCTGGTCATGAAGGATGGCATCATTGCGCATGAAGAGCGGATTGCGCTGGATCGGCCACGCGATGTCGCCGATCCGGAATTTGCGGCTCTCCGCGGCCGGCTCCTGAGCTGGCTCGGTGTGCGGCATGGCCGGCACGAAGAGGCGGCGTGACGAAGAGCCATGTCGCAGCGCCGGTCACCCGGACGAGCGCTGATGGAGTGCGAAGCCCGCTGCTCCCGGCGCAGCGAGGTCAGGAGAGAGCTCTAGACTGGGAATGAGGTAATCACCGCCGTTCTGCCGCCGGAACGGGATCGGCTCGGTCGTTTCCAGCGACCGCATCCTGTCTCGCAACGCTGAAGCGACGGCCTCAAACCCTTCCGCATCGAGCCGGTCGACCCGATAGGCGACGAAGGGCGGCAGAACATCATAACCGGGATAGTAGAGAATCCCGTGGTTGATCGGAAACAGGAGGTCATCGATCGGTCCGTTGATCCCTCTGGCCGAATAATGCTCTTCCCAGCCGCCTGTCGTGACGATGAGCATCGCGCGCTTGCCGGCGAGCGTCCCCTCCCCGAAACGATCTCCCCAGTGCCGGTCGCTGTGCTCGCCGACTCCATAGGCGAAGCCAAAGGCATAGACGCGATCGACCCAACCCTTGAGGATCGCGGGCATCGAATACCACCACAAGGGAAACTGGAGGATCAGCATGTCGGCCCATAGGAGCTTGTCCTGCTCGGCCTTCACATCGTCGGTGAGCGCCCGGGCTGCAAATCCCTGGCCGGACGCGGCAGCAACCGTCAATCGCTCTTCGGGGGCGAGCGCGGGGAAGTCCAGGCGATCGACTTCGGACTTCCAACCCATGGCGTAGAGATCCGACACCCGCACCTCGTGGCCTGATGCCTCGAGTTCGGCAATCGCGGTATCGCGCAGCGATGCTGCAAGGGATTTCGGTTCGGGGTGAGCAAATACGAGAAGGATCTTCATGGAAACCGTCCGGATGGAGTTCGACATAGACCGGCAGGATAGCCTTGCCCGAACTATTCCGCTATATATCGAGAATGGATATGATAGTGCCGGATTATGGATAGATCGGATGTCACTCTCGAGCGAATGCGCACCTTCGTCCGCGTGGCGGAGCGCGGCAATCTGTCAGCGGTGGCACGCGAGCTTGGCACTGGCCAGTCCACCGTCACCCGGCACCTGAACGAGCTGGAGAAGGCCCTCGGCGCCGCATTGTTGAGCCGGACGACACGCCGCGTCGAATTGACCGAGGAAGGCAGCCGCTATCACGCCCAGTGCCTCCAGATTCTCCGGTTGGTCGAACAGGCGACCACGGAAATCAGGGACACCCGTCAAGCGCCCTCGGGCACCGTTCGCGTGTCCTGTACGGCGGCGCTCGGCATCCAGCACATGCTTCGCCTCGTCTTCGGGTTTCAGACGCAATATCCGGATATTCATGTTGATCTCAGTCTCAACGATGAACAGATCAACCTGGTCAAGGAAGGTGTCGACATCGCCTTGCGCCTAGGGCCCCTCACCGACAGTTCGATGAAGCTCTACCGTCTCGGCGAAAGCACACGGTTTCTGGTCGGCGCGCCGGGCTACCTTGCTGCGCATGGAAGACCGACGAGGCCGGCCGACCTTGCGACGCACAATATCATCCGCATGTCGAATGTCATGGGCAGCGAGACGCTCGCGATCACCGGACCGGATGGCAGCAGGCATGCCGTGGCCGTGGCAGGCGACTTGCGCGTCGATCATGGCCTTGCGGCGAGGGAAGCCTTCAGGGCCGGTCGTGGTATCGGTCCGGCGCATCGCTGGCTGGTCGACGATTTGCTTGCGGACAATCAACTCGAAGTGCTGTTGCCCGACTATTCGCTGACGACCACGCCGCTCAGCATGCTCATCGTGCCGGAACGTGCCAATGTGGCGCGCGTCCGCCTTCTGATCGACTATCTGGCCGAACAGATAGGCCACATACCGGGTATCAGCAGGCGGTGAGCGAAACAAATCGCTTTTATCGCCCACATTTTCGGGGCATTGTGAGCGATAAATGCGGAGTTTATAACCCATGGCGCCGAGGGGCCTGAAGGCTTCACCGGCGGCTTGAGCGCCGGCAACTATGCCACGATTACCGGCGCTCCGCCTTCGACGGTGACCCGCGACCTTTCCGACCTGGTGGAAAAGGGCGCATTGCTGCGCACCGGCGAGCGCAAGACGACGCGCTACCAGCTGAACCTCGCAACCGCCGCTTGAGGGAAGCGGCCGGACCGCCTCCGGAGAGGCGGACCGTGCACAACAATTCTCAAACTGGCAGATGACTCCAGTCAACCCGCCTCAGGCGAAGAGGAAATCTTCGGCCGTCAACCCGGTCTCGTGGACCTGGATCGAGTCGTCGTCGCTCAAGGCAATCTGGGTGTAGTCATCGGTAACGGTGATCCTGCCTTCCGCCTCGAGCTGCGCGAAGCCCGAGAATCCGTAACCGGCAATGTCGAGGACGTCGCCGCTTCCCGCCTGGAAGCCGACGATGCTGTCATTGCCGCTGCCGGAGGCGAAGACGAAATGGTCGATGCCGCCCGTGAGGTCATCGCCGCCATTGCCGGTAATCCTGTCATCGCCGGCTCCGCCTGTCAGAATGTCGGCGCCGTTCAAACCGACGAGGGTATCGTCGCCGGCTCCCCCAACAAGAGTATCGGCCTCGAACGAGCCGGTGAGATTGAAGCCGATGCCGGCATTGGTCGAGGCGCCGGCATCGAATGTGGTGCTGCCCCCGGAGGAGTATTCAATACTGCGAAGGCCGGATTCCGCCAGGTCGCCGGAGACGGTGACGTGGTCGCCCTCACCTGTACCTCTGATGCTGATGTTCTCGATATTGCTGACGCGGGCGCCGTCGATATCGATCGAGGAACCGTTTCCCGCGATGGTCATGTCGAAGGCATTTTCCAGACCTCGAAAGTGTAATTTATCGGTGCCGCCGCCGCCGTCGAACACATCCCTGCTGTCGATCGGGGTCACATCGATCTGGTCGTCTCCACCGCCGCCGAGGAAGGTGCCGTGACCATCCCAAATTCCGAGTTCGATATTGACGCCGACGGCGTTGCTGGCATCCACGTCGAAAATGGTGTGATGGGGAGCGTTGCCGCCATAGGTGGTGACAGAGATAGTCTCCAGTTCGCCGGACGAGAAGTCACCACCGATCGTCACCCGGGCCATTTCGAGGAAGTCGAAGCCGACACGTTCAACCCCCTCCACGGTGGCGCCGTTGATGTTGATCCTGCTAGCGTCCGCGGCAATCGCATATTCCGCGCTTTGATAGGTTTCGAATAATGAATCGGTCAGATAGCCGCCAATGACGTGATCGCCAACGTTGTAGTCACTCAAGCTGAAGTGATTGGTGGCCCATTGGCCGCCGATCAACGTGTCGTCGCCGCCATTGCCGCCCAAATAATTTTCGTAAGGCTCGCCATCATTGCCCTTCAGCGTGTCGTTGCCGCCCAGGAGAACGTCATCTCCGTACCCGCCGTAGAGGCTGTCAGAGCCGTCGCCGCCATCGATCGTGTAGTCGCCATAGCTGCCGCCGTTATTGACGCCGACGGAATCATCACCCGCGCCAAGCGAAATTTGGCCGTTTGCCCATCCGGGAGTGGCTTCGCCGTCGCCGGTATAGTCCCGGCTGGCCCTCGCTATATCGACGTGGTCGTCGCCCGCCCCGGTGTCGATGCGTATCTCGTTGCTCCAATCACCCGTATTGCTGTCGATGCCGAGCCTGATATGGTCATCGCCGCCGCCGGTCGTCACCTCGGCCCGCTTTACCCCGTCGATATCGATGTCGCGGTCGGCATCGCCAGTCAGGTGCACCCACGCATCGACGAAGTTGGAGACCCTGAGCGCCGAGCCCGTGAACTCCGAAATCTCGATGTTCTTGATGGTATTCCAGGCCCGGTTCAGCGCGATATCGACGCTGTCGTCGTCCTGCCAGTCGAGGCTGATCGCCGAAGCGCCCGTGTCGGGATCTTCGCCGACCTGGGTTTCAGGAAACTCGACGAGGCCGATCTCGGTGTCGCTCGCGTCGGAATCGAAACTGCCTTCGGCCGATCGAACCGGGTTCGGATTGACCGCCGTCGTATAGGTATAGCTTGTGGCGAAATCCCTCCAATAGGCACTATGTGAAGTCTCGTCGGGTATCCACCCCGGCCTCTCGGACGTTGACGACAGGTTGAGTTCTATCCTGGCCATGAAATCCTCCTCCCGGATCTGATCAAGTCAAAATCATACCTCCGCCGCATGCCGCCAGATCAAATCATCCGCGGCGACAGCGCGGCCAGTATGCTTGCTGAACAGCAAGGCCATCACCGCCGTCATATCCAGCAGAGTTAGGCAGCGCTCTTAAATAAATGCGGTTATCCAGCCGTAGTGAACTACAAAAATCAGCATCAGCCAATCAATATTTTTATACATATATTGTCTGCAAAGTATCCCGAATATACTTTGAAATTCTGTACTGTCGTTGACTGCTCTATCGGCGCGCTCTTCTAGCCGTCATTGACGGCTCGCTTGGCAGCGATGCAGGCGCTGCTCTTGAGCAGGGCAGGCCGTCAAGCTCGTTCTTTTTCGCCAGGAGCGTCTTTTCCCAACGCTACGACCATCTGTTCAACCGCCGACGAGATCGGCGCGATGATCGGGATATCGAACAGCGTCCGCAGATGTTCGGCAGCCTCACCCAGTGGCCCGCCTCCGATGATGACGGCATCCGCACCATCGATGACGCAGAGCTTGATGGCCGCTTCGAGTTCGATACGCAGCCGATCCCTTTCACCGGCAAGTTTTTCCGGATCGCCAGCCGTGCAGCGAATTCCGGTATAAAGATGCGAAAGTCCGATGCTTGCCGCCCGCGCAGCAATCGCGTCAGCCAAATTCGGCGTCACCGTTGCGACGCCGAATTTGCGGCCGCCTTGGGAGGCAGCGATCATGGATGCCTCACAAATGCCGATGACTGGCACCGCCAGGATTTCCTGCAGCTCCAGAACGCCTGGGTCTCCATAAGCGCTGACGATGACGCCGGCGCAGTCGGCCTTATGGGCAAGGCCGATCTCTATGACCTGCGCCGCAGATTCAGCCAATTGCAGATCATTGACGATCATCGAAGGGCTACGGTTCGCCGTGGCGGCTACAAGTCGAAGCCGCCCGCTGGCCGTACGCCGTGCAATATCGAGCATCATCTCCGTCGTTGCTTGCGAACTGTTGGGATTGATCAGCAAGACATAAGGAGATGGCACAGTCATTCTCATGCCTGTCCTTTTACGGTGTCGAGGATCGGCATCGAGGTGTCGATGACATCCGCTGGCTGCGTCAGGTCTTCCATCGAACGACCATAGGTTTCCGGTCCAATCTGGATACAGAAGGCGAATACAGCATACATCGAAGCGGCAAGACCGAATACGCCGATCATGCCGAAGCTGTCGAATAGCGCTCCGGCGATGGTCGGAACGAATGAACCGGCAGCGGAACCGCTCGCAAGGATCAGGGCCACGCCAAAGCCGCGGATACGGGTTGGATAGAGCTCCGGCGCGTAGATCCAGATCGAGGTATTGAGAAGGAGGACGAAGAACTGGAACAGCGCGCCGAAGAACAGCACCAGATAGATGTTCGTTCCGAGATAAACGATAGCCAGCGCTGCAATGCAGGCAAAGACAGCACCGGCAGTCAGCACCTTCTTGCGTGGGAAGTAATAGCCGAACGCGGAAGCGGCGATGGCGCCCAGAACGCTGCCGCTCTGGATTATCATGCTGTAGAGCAGGCTGCCGGAGAGCGTGTAGCCCATCGATACGAAAATCATCGGCATGAGCGTCAGGACGGAAAGCTGCGCGCCATAGCTCATCAGGATGGCTATCGCTACCGGAATGGTGCGTCCGATGAAGGGCGGACGGAACAGTTCTTTCCAGCCGCCTTTGGCTGGCTTGACGTCACCGTCTTCCGGCTTGGACAGATATTCCCGGACCTTCAGGTCCCTCGGGCGCAAGGTCCCCGAAGCGAGAATGGATAGCACCTTGTTGGCTTCGTCGATTTTGCCCTGCGACGCCAGGAAACGCGGCGTTTCCGGAACATAGCGGCGAAAGAATACGACCAGGAATGCAGGAACAGCCAGGACCGCAAACAACCAGCGCCAATTGTTCTCACCCGGGAACAGCGCAAAGATCAGCAGGCCAAAGGCCGGCGCGAGGAAGTTGCCAAAGCCCCCTGCCCCGACATTTACGAGGCCCGCCGCCGTACCGCGAAACTTGGGCGAACAGA
This sequence comes from Phyllobacterium sp. 0TCS1.6A, assembly GCF_026420825.1. Lineage (NCBI taxonomy): Bacteria > Pseudomonadati > Pseudomonadota > Alphaproteobacteria > Hyphomicrobiales > Phyllobacteriaceae > Phyllobacterium > Phyllobacterium sp. 0TCS1.6A. Next base: position 19,292 of record NZ_JAPMAB010000013.1, on the reverse strand, counting down.
ACTCCGCCAGTATCGTAACGGCAGTCGATATTTCACCGCCAACGCCGAAACCAACGATGGCACGCGCAACCAGAAGCCAGCCAAAATTCGGCGCAAGCGCACAAGCCGCAGAGCCTAGCGTGAAGAGAAGCAGATTGATGCTCAACATCACCCGCCGCCCGTAACGGTCGCCGAGAATGCCGGACAGAAGTCGACCGGCAGCGGCAGCTCCGAAGGTAACGGTATTCAAGAAGCCAATGTCGGCTCCCGTCAGGCCCCATTGTTCGCGCAAAATCGGCGCGACGAGACCGATGGTATTCTGTTCGAAACTATCGAAAAGGCATCCGATAAGCACAAGTGCCAGAATTTGCTTGTGGGCACCCGTGACACCGATGGTTCCCAGTGCCTGTTCCATCTGCCTGTTGGCCGGCGACGTTGCGCCGGATTGGATTATCTGTTCCCCTGCCATAACGGTCCAACTCCTTTGATTCAGCCGTATGAAATTATTTTTTCACAATGAAGCGCCAGAAAATACATTTTGACAAGTAGTTTTTTAAGTATAGATTTCAAATAGATAAATCGCCTAATCTTTCATCAAATAAGCTGCGCAAATAGGCAGAATCTGCTAATAAATATGCAACATGAAAACTGAGTTTCAGTAGAGCACCCATGAATGCCACCGGACGATCCTTTCTCTCCCGTGTGAGAGATGTGCTGGAAGACCTTCCCCCCGCTGAAAAAAGACTGGGCGAATTCGTGTGCGATTTCCCCGGGGAGATGGCGAGTTATTCCGCGTCGGAGCTTGCGGCGTTATCCCACGTGTCAAATGCTACCGTGACCCGGTTCGTCCGCAAGCTCGGCTATGAATCATACGAAGAGTCGCGCCGGCACGCGCGGGAAGAAAAACAGATGGGCTCAAGGCTGTTTCTTTCCAGCGCTACGGACTCTGCGGCGGGTCAATCGCTCTCGACGCACATAGGCCAGGGCATAGCCAATCTGGAGAAGACGTTTCTGACCATCCGCGAAACGCAGGTCGATGCGGTGGTGGAGACGCTTCTTGGCACACGCAGGACCTGGGTTCTGGGCTTTCGCAGCAGTCAGCCCTTCGCAGCCTATCTGCAGTGGCAGATGATGCAGGTCGTCGACAATATCGTCGCCGTTCCCGGTCCCGGCCAGACGCTCGGCGAATATATGGCGAGCATCGCATCCGGCGATCTGGTCATCGTCTTTGCTCTTCGCCGCCGCATCGCCAAGATGGACGACCTGCTGGCGCTTATCGAAAATCGTGGCGCGAAACTGCTCTACATCACCGATGAAGGCGCGCCCTTCCGCGCATCCGCGCAATGGCATTTCCACTGCCAGACTGTCGCGGCCGGCCCGCTTTTCAACCATGTCGCGGTGATGGCGCTCTGCCATCTGCTGACAACGCGTGCGATCGAAAAGGCAGGCGTGACAGGCCGCAAGCGCCTCCGCGACATTGAAGCTTTCGGCGACATACTGGAAGAACTCTAGGGGGCCGTCTCCAGAATGACGGGGCCTGATCCGGCGCTTTGGTGCCGGTCAGGTCCCGTGGCAATTCGTTGAGGGCAATCCGTTCAGGCTTCGGCGGTCATGGCTGCCTCGCGCAGATGCTCCGCATCGCCGGTCGCTCCGTTGAAATACCAGTTGAGCAGCACCGCCGAGACCGATGCGAGCAGGATGCCGGATTCGACCAGCGGATGGATCGCGTGGGGAAGCCATGTCTTGAACTCCGGCGCGACGAGCGGGATCATGCCCAATCCCAGCGAGACGGCCACGATGAACAGGTTGTTGCGGCTCGACTTGAAATCGACCGCCGACAGGATGCGGATGCCCGTGGCAGCGACCATGCCGAACATCACCAGCCCCGCGCCGCCGAGCACGAATGTCGGCAGCGCCTCCACCAGTGCGCCCATTTTCGGGATCAGGCCAAGCAGCATGAGGATCACGCCGGCAGCGACGCAGACGAACCGGCTCCTGACGCCGGTGACACCGACCAGCCCGACATTCTGCGAGAAGCTCGTATAGGGAAAAGTGTTGAAAACGCCGCCGATCACCGTGCCGAGACCATCGGTGCGCAGGCCGGCCGAAAGCACGGGCAGCGTCAAACGCTTGCCGGTCATCTCGCCCAGCGCGAGGAACATGCCGGTCGATTCGATCAGCACGACAATCATGACGAGGGTCATGGTGAGGATCAGGATCGGATCGAATATCGGCATGCCAAAGCGGAACGGCGTCACCAATGCGAACCAGCCGGCGCTACCGACCTTGTCGAAATGCATCAGCCCCAGGGAGGCCGCGATGACTGCGCCGATGACGATGCCCAGCAGCACGGCGATATTGGCGACGAAGCCCTTGCCGAGGCGAGCGATGACGAGGATCGACAGCAGGACCGCAGCCGATATCGCCATGTGCGACACCGGTGCATAGGCGGCATTCGGGACGGTCGCGGCAAGGGCAAGCTTTTCCGGTACTGCCGGCAGGCTCGAACCTGCGGCGCCCGCAACTTCGGTGACTGCCTTCAGCCACGCCGCATGTTCCGGCGCAATGAGCTTCGGCGCAGTCGGGCCGACCGGATTGCCGAAGATCCAGTTGATACCGATCCGCATCAGCGAAACGCCGATTACCAGGATGATCGTTCCCGTCACCACCGGCGGAAAGAATCGCAGCATCCGGCCGACCAGTGGTGCGATCAACATGCCGACAATGCCGGCGCCGATGATGGCGCCAAAGATCATGCGTGCGCCGTCACCGCCGGGAATGGCGTTCGCCATCGCCACCATTGGCCCCACCGAGGCGAAGGTGACGCCCATCATGACCGGCAGCCTTACGCCGAACCATTGCGTCGCGCCGAGCGACTGGATGATGGTGACGATGCCGCAGACGAAAAGATCGGCAGAGATCAGGAAGGCGACCTGTTCGGGTTCCAGCTTCAATGCGCGGCCGATGATGAGCGGAACGGCGATGGCGCCGGCATACATGACAAGGACGTGCTGCACGCCGAGCACGGCAAGACGGGGCACTGGCAGCACCTCGTCCACGGGATGTGTGGTTGACGACATCGTGGTGATTCCCCTTATTGTTGTTCCGGCGCGTCGTACCTGCCGACAAGCGGAATTCCCTTGTGGAATCAGGTAGTATCGCCATGCCGGCTAGCTTCCACCATGCAGAATTTTTTGCAAGGTTAGATGATATTCGCTTCGATCGTATCTGCAGGCAATTGGAGCCAACGAATACTCGGAAACAAACTCGGAATTACAAGTAAAACAGGGGAACCGAATGCCGACGTCTCTCGTGAAAATTACATATCGCCTTGTGATCTGCCTCGCCGCATTGTTGGCATCCCATGCCGCCTTCGCCGATAATCTGAAAGTAGGCATGCTTATCCCCGGTCGAATCGACGATGGAGGATTCATGGAGGCCGGTTATGACGGCCTCATGCGGATCAAGAAAGACCTCAACATCGAGACGAGCTATATCGATAACATCAAGCCGGAGATTGGGCTCTTGTCCGATGCGCTCCGAAAACTCGCGGCGGACGGACCCGACCTGATCATCGCCCATGGCGGGCAGAACGGCAAGGCAGTCGAAGCCGTCGCGCCGGAATTCCCGAACATAAAGTTCGCTGTCGTGCAGGGAAACACGAAAGGCAAGAATGTTTCGAGCTACGAAGTATTGCAGGAACAGTCTGCCTGGTTGGCCGGCGCAGCGGCAGGCCTTCTCACCAAGACAAATATCGTCGGCCACATTTCGGGAATTCGCGTGCCGCCGGGACTGAAAGGGCGTGCCGCCTTCTATCATGGCCTCATGAATACCAATCCCGGAGCCAGGTTTCTGACGGTGTTCGCTGGCGATCAGGACGACGTCGAACTCGCGCGCAGAGTTGCGGCGGCAGAAATTGACGCCGGCGCCGATATCATCTTCACGATGCTGAATGCTGGCCGTGCCGGTTCCATCGAGGCCATGCGGGAACGTGGCGTGCGCCAGATCGGAAATGTCCGGGACTGGTATTCAGACCATCCGGATGTATTCGTCGCGTCCGCAATAGCGAATGTAAGCCTGGCGGCATTTCATGCGGCCAAGGATCTGGCCGACGGCGACTGGAAATCCGGGGAGATCATCAAGATAGGGCTGGAAGATCCCGAAGCGGTATCATTGGCGCTGTCGCCGGGCGTATCCGATGAGGTGAAAGCCGGAATTGCGGGACTGAGCAAAAAGATAGTTGCCGGTGAAATTGAGGTCCTGACCGATTATGACGGTGCGGAATTCAAATTCTGACCGATGCAGGCGAGTACGCAGGAGGTCCCGAAACGCCACCGGCAAGATGGCGTGACGGGTTGGTGGTGCTGATGGCTTGCGTCTCCCGGTTGAAGAACGCGCAGCCTTGAGCGCGTTCAACCAGCCTGCCCGAATTCCTACTTGGTGGTGTAGCCGCCATTGACGAGAATGGTTTGCCCCGTCATCCACCAGCCATCGGAAACCATGAAGCGGACATAGGGGACGATGTCCTCGATATCGGTCAGGCCTGTCCTGGAGAAGCCGGAGAGCGCCGCCGCAGTCTTGTGGTAGGCGACGGCATCCTCGCCCTCGGCGGGGTAGAAGAAGGGAGTATCCATCGGGCCCGGGCCGATAGCCGTCACGGAGATGCCGCGATCGCCGAATTCCTTGGAGGCCGCCCGCGTGAAATGCTCCACCGGCGCCTTGGTGCCGGCATAGGCGGCGTAGAAAGGCGTGAACGCGCCGAGCAGCGAAGTGACAAGCGTCACGAGCTTGCCATTGTCGTTGAGATGCCTGCCGGCTTCCTTGATGAAGAAGAAGGCAGTCTTGGCGTTCACCGCCGTCATCTCGTCGTACTCCGCTTCGGTGATTTCGACGATCGGCTTCTTCAGCACCTTTCCCACCGTGTTGATGGCGATGTCCGGCTTGCCGATGACACTGACCGCATCGGCGAAGAGCTTTTCCATCGCACCTGCCGTGGTCAGATCCGCCTGCAAGGCGACGGCCTCGGCGCCGGCCGCTTTTACCGCGGCGACGGTCGCGTCGGCATCGGCCTTGGTCGAGGCGCTGTTGTAGTGAATGGCGATGGCTTTTGCGCCCTGCCCGGCGAGATCGCGCGCGATCAAACCGCCGAGATTTTTGGCCCCGCCAGCGATGATGACGGTTTTGCCGTTGATGCTGTGGTCAGTCATGAGGTGGCCTCCTTTGCCAATATGGCGACCGCGTCGGGGCCGCTTCCGTCAAGGGAACATATCGTCTAGGATTGGATGATAAAGACGATCATTCTGACATCACCTGTCAGAAAATCAGCACAATAAAGGATCGCTGCCAAATTGGATCGCGTTGACCTGTTCCGCGTCTTCACCCGTGTCGTCGAATGTTCGAGTTTTACGCGCGCCGCGGACACGCTCGGCATCCCGCGCTCTTCCGTATCGGCGGCCGTGCAGGAACTGGAGGGCCGCGTCGGCGCACGGCTGCTGCATCGCACCACGCGCAAGGTCTCCCCGACGCAGGACGGCGTCGCCTTCTATGGTCGCTGCCTGCAGGTGATCGCCGATGTCGAGGAGACGGAAAACCTTTTCCGGCAGTCGGCGGCGCAACCGTCGGGCAAGCTGAAGATCGACGTCCCGGGCCGCATTGGACGGCGCATCATCGCGCCGGCGCTGCCTGAATTCCTCGACCTGCATCCACAGATCGACATCGAGCTGGGCGTCACCGACCGGGCGGTAAACCTGATCGAGGACAGTGTCGACTGCGTGCTGCGCGTCGGGCCGCTGGGCAATTCCGGCCTGATCGCGCGGCCGCTCGGCAGGCTGCCGTTGATCAATGTCGCCAGCCCGTCCTATCTGGCGCGGTACGGTACACCGCAATCGCCCGACGATCTCGGCGCCCATATGGCTGTCAACTACGCCTCACCTTCCAGCGGCAGGGTCGAGGACTGGGAGTGGATGGCCGATCGAACCCTGCACGCACGGCAACTGCGGGGCCGCGTCACCGTCAACAGCGCGGAAGCCTATATCGCCTGTTGCCTGGCAGGCCTCGGGCTCATCCAGATCCCGGCCTATGATGTCCGCCATCACCTTGAAGCGGGCGAACTCATCGAAATCATGCCGGATTACCGCTCTGAACCCATGCCCATGACATTGCTCTATCCGCACAGGCAACACCTGTCGCGGCGACTACAGGTCTTCGCCGATTGGCTTGAAGCGCTGCTCGAACGGCAACTCTTTGGATAGGCGAAGGGAGGTAGTCGCGGCGCAAGCAGTGCGGTTCAGCCCTGCCAGGGATCGACAACAACGACGCCAGTGCCTTCGAAGTCTCTCACGTTTCGCGTCACGACAACCATGTCATGGACGAGAGCCGTCGCCGCAATCAGCGCATCGGCCTCGTTGCGCCGATCGGGGATGTGCAAATGCGCGCATCGCGTCGCTACCGCATCGTCAACCGGCAGGATTCGGCCGGCGAATTCCGGCCGCACGTGACTGTCGAGCCAGGAACGCAGCCGGGCGCCTTGCGCGGCATCACGGCGCTGTACCCCGAGCACACCGCGCTCCAACTCGAATATGGTGATGGCCGAAAGAAAGAAGCGCGTCGCATCCTCCGCTCCGACCCACGCCACCACATTGGCATCGGCCTTGCCGTCGCCGACCTTGCGCAACTCGGAAACGACGTTCGTATCCAGGAGGTACCTCAAGACAGATCCACGTCGCGCGGTTCGATTTCAATGCGGTGCGGCTCATAATCGATCGACGAGAGGCCAGTCATGGCGAGAGCGTCGACAAGGCTGCGGTGCCTGCCTGTCAAGCGTTCGAATTCGTCATAGGTCATCAGCACGTGGGAAGGCTTGCCGCGGTCGGTTATGATGACCGGGCCGCCTTTGGCTGCCTTCTTGGCGCTGCTCACGTCGTGGTTCAGCTCTCGGCTCGAAAGGGTGGTGATGCCCACGGCATGCCTCCATGTAGGTAATTACCTACATATAGCACCGGAGAGCCAAACTTCAACCGCATTTGCGGCGCCTATCGCTGCGCCAGCGTTGCAACCAGGTCACTGAAGCGATCACCCTGCACGGCGATATGCTGGCGCAGCAGCGTGCGGGCCAGTTCGGCTTCGCCCGCGAGGATCGCTTCGACGATTTCCGCATGCTCGCTGTACGACGTTTTCATGCGATTGCGCACCCGAAGCTGGAGCCGGCGATAGGGCCGCAGGCGTCGATGCAGCGCAGTACATTGCTCGACGAGAAAGCTGCTGTGGCTCGCGGTGTAAATGGCCAGATGAAACAGTTCATTGTCATAGTAATAGGTGTCGGCATCGTCGGCCTTCGCCGATTGTTCGCAGCGGCCGTGGGAGGCTAGCAGGTCGGCCCGGTCCGCATCCGTATGGCGGCGGGCGGCGAGCGACCCGGCCATTCCTTCCAGTTCCGCCATCACCTCGAACATCTCATAGATCCGGTGCGGCCCCGGCTCGACGACGACGGCGCCGCGCCGGGGACGAATCTCGATGAGGCCGATGGCGCTGAGCTGCATCAATGCTTCGCGGACAGGCGTTCTCGAAACGCCGAATTGCTTGGCCAACTGCATTTCGTCCAGCCTGTCGCCAGGAGCGAATTGGTTGGTGACGATACCGTTTTCGATGTCGTCCCGCAGTTTCTGTACGATGTTTTCAGCCATAATCCCTCGTCAAAATGCACGCTGTCTTCTCTTGTATACAAAGTAGTTGACTATGCACACAAGATGGGTGAAACATTATATATCATTCTCAGCATGGAGTGGAACAAGCGAAGGAACAAGGACCGGCCATGCAACCGCTGCCAGATTATCCCGTTCATGCAGGGCGGAACCCGGCAGTGTCAGAGGTGTTCGGGAAGATATGGATGCAACCTCATTGCTAACTGAACAATCCCGCGGATCGGAGTCATACAATGACGGGTACGACCTTCTTCAGCGACATGGTGCAGACGATAACGGAGCGGGGCCGGAAACTGTGGTCCTTCACCCCGCGCGCGGAACGGCTTCCCTCCGGCATTGCGGGTCTGGAAAGCCTGTGTGAATCGCTGCTGTCGAGCCGCGGCGAGGCTTCGGGCATGGCGCTGGCCGCCGAGATACTGCAGCAATGGTCGCGCCTCGGCGATGAAGAACAGCGCGCGTTCATGCAGCTGCTGTACGACAGGTTCGGGCCGGATTCGAAAAGGCTCGACGCAGCGATCGAGGCCTACCGCGCCGCGCCCACCTCGCGGGCAGTGCTTGAACTGCATCAGGCGGCGGAACCCCGCCGGCAGGAGCTGATCCGGCGGCTCAATCTTGCGCCCAGCGGCATATCCACGCTTGTCCGCATGCGCGAACGGCTGCTGAGCCTCAAGGCCGACACGCCGGACCTTGAATCCGTCGATGCCGATTTCGCGCACCTCTTCGCCTCCTGGTTCAACCGCGGCTTTCTGATGCTGCGCCCGATCGACTGGTCGACGCCCGCCCATATTCTGGAAAAGATCATTCGCTACGAGGCGGTGCACGAGATCGGCAATTGGGACGAATTGCGCCGGCGGCTCGCACCTGCCGACCGGCGATGTTTCGCCTTTTTTCATCCGCAACTGGCGGATGATCCGCTCATTTTCGTGGAAGTGGCGCTGACGAAGTCCATTCCCGAGAGCATATCCGACGTCCTTGACGAGACGCGCGCGCCCATTCGGGCACAGGATGCGAGAACGGCCGTCTTCTATTCGATTTCAAACTGCCAGGCCGGCCTGCGCGGCATCTCCTTTGGCAATTTCCTCATCAAGCAGGTGGTGGAGGATTTGCGCCGGGACCATTCCAAACTGGACACATTCGTCACGCTCTCGCCGGTTCCGGGATTTTCCGGCTGGCTGACGCGCGAGCGGCGCAAGGAGAACTCGGAGATATTGAGCGCGGCCGACCGGGCTACCCTCGCCGCGCTGGACGACGCCGAATGGGCAAGCGATCCGGCAGTGTCAGCGGCCGTGAAGGCTGTTCTGATGCCCGCCGCCGCCGCCTATTTCCTGCAGGGGCGCACGGCGGACGGACGCCCGATCGATCCCGTTGCCCGTTTTCACCTTGGCAATGGGGCGCGGCTGGAGCGGATGAATTTTCTTGGCGACACGTCGAGCCGCGCGATGCGGCAGGCGCATGGCCTGATGGTCAATTACCTCTACAAGCTCGACGACATCGAGACCAATCACGAAGCATTTGCCCAGCGCAACGAGATCGTGGCCGCGCCGGCCGTCAGAAAACTGCTGCGCGGCCTTGCCGCCGCGAAGGGAGCAAACAAGGACAAACAGCCGCACGACGACAAGGCGGACAGCAAGGAATTCAGTTCATGAGCAACCATCTGTTTGATGCCATTCGCCGTTCCATTCCTGCCGATGACGCCGTCTTCATCGAAACCGCGGAGCGGCGCTGGACCTATGGCGACATGCTGGAATGGTCCGGGCGGATCGCCGGCGCCATCGATACGCTGGGCGTGCGGCCCGGCGATCGCGTCGCCGTACAGGTGGAGAAGAGCGCGCATGCCTTGATGCTGTACCTGGCCTGTATCCGGTGCGGGGCGATCTACCTGCCTCTCAACACGGCATATACGCTGGCCGAGCTCGACTACTTCATCGGCGATGCGGAGCCTCGCCTTGTCGTTGCGGACCCGAAAGCTGCCGACGGCATCAGGACGATCGCCTCGAAACATGGTGCGCTCGTCGAAACGCTGGACGAACACGGCGGCGGAACCCTGCTCGAACTCGCGAATGATGAATCGCCGGATTTTGTCGAAGCCGCCAGAATGGCCGATGATCCCGCGGCCATCCTTTATACCTCCGGTACGACCGGCCGGTCGAAGGGAGCGATTCTCACCCATGCAAACCTGTTGTCGAATGCCCAGGCCCTGAAGGATACCTGGCGCTTTACACCGGACGACCGGCTGATCCATGCACTCCCCATCTTCCACACCCACGGGCTTTTCGTCGGCACGAACGTCATTCTGATTTCCGGCGCGTCGATGTTTCTTCTGCCGAAGTTCGATCCGGCGCAGGTCCTGGCATTGATGCCACGCGCCACGACGCTGATGGGCGTTCCGACCTTCTATGTCCGGCTGCTTCAGCATGATGGGCTGGACCGTCAGGCCGTGGCCAATATGCGGCTGTTCATTTCCGGTTCGGCGCCGCTCCTGGCCGATACCCACCGGGCGTTTCAGGAACGCACCGGCCACGCCATCCTCGAGCGCTACGGGATGACGGAAACCAACATGAATACGTCCAATCCCTATGATGGCGAGCGCAGGGCCGGAACGGTCGGCTTCCCGCTTCCCGGTGTCACCATACGTGTCAGCCAGGCCGAAACCGGCGAGATCCTGGGACGCGAAGAGACCGGCATGATCGAGGTGAAAGGGCCCAATGTCTTCAAGGGCTATTGGCGCATGCCGGAAAAGACGAAAGCGGAGTTTCGCGACGATGGCTTCTTCATCACGGGCGATCTCGGCAAGATCGACGCGCAAGGCTATGTCCACATCATCGGCCGCCAGAAGGACCTGGTGATTTCCGGCGGCTACAACATCTACCCGAAGGAAGTCGAGGGTGAGATCGACCAGTTGCCCGGCGTCGTCGAATGCGCGGTGATAGGCGTGGCCCATCCCGATCTCGGCGAAGGGGTGACCGCAGTCGTGGTCAAGCAGCCCGGCTCGAGCCTTGACGAACGGGCCATTCGGGATGCGCTCGGGGATCGCCTTGCACGCTACAAGCAGCCGAAGCAGATCATCTTTGTCGACGACCTGCCGCGCAACACGATGGGCAAGGTCCAGAAAAACGTCCTGCGCGAACGGTATTGCGATCTTTATACCGCTGGCGCGGGCGATGATTTGAAGCATTCAGCACTGCCATCGGGAGGATGACAGCCGCGAAAGAGGCGTAGGGAGGAACTCACGCCGCATCAATGAGGAAAAGACGGCCGTCCCCTGGCGCGCCGTAGAGGGAGGAATTTGCCGTGAATATCGAGATTTTATCCATTCTTGTGCTGATTGGCATGTTCGTCATTGCGACGATTCTACCCATCAATATGGGTGCGCTTGCCTTCGCGGCAGCCTTCATCGTTGGCGACCTGATCATGGGCCTGCCTTCCAAGGACATCTTCGCCGGTTTCCCCAGCGACCTGTTCCTGACGCTCGTCGGCATCACCTACCTGTTTGCGATTGCCCAGAACAACGGGACGATCGACTGGCTGGTCGAGAAGGCCGTCCAGCTGGTGCGCGGACATATGGCACTCATACCCTGGGTGATGTTCCTCGTCGCCGCAGTCATCACGGGCTTCGGCGCGCTCGGCCCGGCGGCTGTCGCGATCCTCGCTCCGGTCGCGCTGCGCTTCGCCGCGCAATATCGCATCAGTCCGGTCATGATGGGGTTGATGGTCATTCACGGCGCACAGGGCGGCGGCTTTTCGCCGATCAGCGTCTATGGCGGCATCACCAACCAGATCGTCGAAAAGGCGGGCCTGCCCTATGGGCCGACGACGCTGTTCCTGTCCAGCCTCTTCTTCAACCTGGCCATCGCAATCGTCGTCTTCTTCGTCTTCGGCGGCTGGAAGAGCCTGCGCGAGCACGCCGCGGCAGCGGGGCCGGATCCGGACACGCACCTGGCGGGAGCATCGCGCGCCATTGTCGGCCATGGCGGTACACCCGCCTCGCCGGCCTATCACCGCAGCGACGTTTCGCCCTCCGGCGCGCATATTCCAACGAGCGAGGGCCTGACCCGCGAACGGCTGCTGACATTGATCGGCCTGACGGCGCTCGCCGTTGGCGCCCTGGCTTTCAAGTTCAATGTCGGCCTCGTCGCCATCACCGTTGCCGTCGCGCTGGCGCTGGTGTCGCCCAAGACCCAGAAGGCGGCGATTGACAAGGTCAGCTGGTCGACGGTGCTGCTGATTTCCGGCATCATCACCTATGTCGGCGTGCTGCAGGAAGCCGGCACGGTGGACTATGTGGCATCCGGTATCTCGGGATTGGGAATGCCGCTCCTGGCCGCCCTGCTCCTGTGCTTCACGGGTGCGGTCGTTTCAGCCTTCGCCTCCTCGACGGCGCTGCTCGGCGCGATCATTCCACTGGCGGTGCCCTTTCTCATGCAGGGGCATATCAGCGCCATCGGCGTCGTCGCCGCCATCGCGATCTCGACCACGATCGTCGATACCAGCCCGTTCTCGACCAATGGCGCTCTCGTGGTGGCCAATGCGTCCGAAGGCGAGCGCGACGACGTCCTGCGCAAGCTGCTCGTCTACAGCGCATTGATTGCCATCATCGGCCCGATCATTGCCTGGCTCGTCCTTGTCGTCCCCGGCATCATCTGACGGTCGGCAGCGTTAAAGATGGCGCGGGCGTCCCGTTCCCGCGCCTTTACCCGCGAGAGGGGCCGCCGAGGTCAATTGCCTCGCGGCATGGCGGCTGGCAAAACAATATTCGAAACTATCGCCGCGAGTGAGAACGATAGTTTGCAATTCAGGCGTGAAACGAAATGCCAGCGCATTGATGGATTTTGCTGTGAACAATAGTTTCATTGCGTATCCAATCATACAGGCGCAGGAGCCCCTTCATCATGCGGCATCAGGTTTTGGGCGCGACCAGACGCCAGATTTTCGCCGCGGCGACGAGTGCTGCAATGGCGATCGCCGCGAGCCTTGTGCCCGGCCCGGCGGCTGCGGAAGGCACGATCCGCGTCGCCCAGCAGTTCGGCATCTCCTATCTCATCCTCGACGTCGTTCGCGACCAGAAGCTCATCGAGAAGCACGGCAAGGAAGCCGGCCTCGACATCGCCGTCAATTGGGCGACGGTTTCGGGCGCCACCGCCATGAACGAGGCGCTGCTGTCCGACAATCTCGACATCGCGGCGGCTGGAGTCCCGCCCGCGCTCAACATGTGGGACCGGACCCGGGACCGCCAGGAAGTCAAGCTCGTCGCCACCCTCGGCTCGCAGCCGAACTATCTGCTGAGCAGCAATCCGGACGTCCATTCGCTCAAGGATTTCGGCGCGAACGACCGCATCGCGGTCCCCGCCGCCGGGGTCGGCTTCCAGTCGCGAACATTGCAGATCGAATCGGCCAAGGTGTTCGGCCAGGACAAGTTCCAGAAGCTGGACGAGATCACCGTCAGCCTGCCGCACCCCGACGCGACGGCGGCGCTGATCTCCGGCGGAACCGAGGTGAACGCACATTTTTCGTCGGCGCCCTTCTATTACCAGGCGCTGCAGGGCAACAAGGCGGTGCACAAGGTTATCAGTTCCTACGACATCCTCGGCGGCCCGGCGAGCTTCAACGCGCTCTATGCCACCACCGCCTTTCACGACGAGAACCCGAAAACCTATGCCGCCTTCTACGCGGCCCTGCGCGAAGCGGCGGACTGGATCAACGCCAACAAGGCGAAGGCCGCCGACACCTTCATCCGTCAGCAGAAATCGAAGCTGTCGCCGGAACTGGTGCTGCAGATCATCAACGATCCCGAGAATGATTTCTCCATCGTACCGAGAAACACCTTCGTCTACGCCACCGAGCTTCACAAGCTCGGCGTGCTGAAGAACGAGGCCGCATCCTGGAAGGACTATTTCTTCCCGGAAGCCCACGCCGACAATGGCAGCTGATCGGTTGGCCGGGCGACCCATCGATATCGGCGCGCGGCCGGCAAGGCGCGCGCATCATTTCTGGAAACGATCATGGATGGCCTGACCACAACAGCGAACGACAGCCAAGTCTCCGCGACCCTGCCGCCGGCGCTTCTCAGCGTAGAAGGCGTGACGCTGGAATATACCGGGGCGAGCCAGATCGTGCGCGCAACGCAGAATGTCAGCTTCGACGTATGGGAGGCCGATCGCTTCGTTCTTCTCGGGGCATCCGGCTGCGGAAAGTCGACGCTGCTGAAGGCGGTCGGCGGGTTTATCCAGCCCCGCGAGGGACGGATACTGCTCGATGGCCGGCCGGTCGACGGTCCCGGACCGGACCGCGTCGTCGTGTTCCAGGAATTCGACCAATTGCCGCCATGGAAGACGGTCCGCGAAAATGTGGCGTTTCCGGTGCGGGTTTCCGGGCGACTTGACCGCAAGAGCGCGGCAGAGCGCGCGGATTACTACCTCGACAAGGTTGGGCTCAGCCGCTTCGCCGACGCCTATCCGAACGCATTGTCCGGCGGCATGAAGCAGCGCGTGGCGATCGCGCGGGCGCTTGCCATGGAGCCGCGCGTGCTGCTGATGGACGAGCCTTTCGCCGCGCTGGACGCCCTGACCCGCCGAAAGATGCAGGAAGAGCTTCTGGCGCTGTGGGAGGAGGTCCGGTTCACCCTGCTTTTCGTGACGCATTCCATCGAGGAGGCGCTGGTTGTCGGCAACCGCATCGCGCTTCTCTCGCCGCATCCGGGGCGCATGCGTGCCGAACTCAATGCCCATGAATGGGACCTGCACGGTGGCGGAAGCGCCGAATTCCAGGCGGCGGCAAACCGCGTGCATCGCCTCCTGTTCGAAGACGTTCCGCCGGAAGAAAGCAAGCCGACATGAGTGAAACCCGCCTCCTGTCACCAGCAGCGGCCCGGCCGGCGCCGCCGGTTCGGCCGGAATACGAACGGGCTCCGGAGGCCGTTGCCGGAGCCAGCATTGCCCGCACGATCCCGCTGCCGCAGCGTCTGTTGCAGCAGCCCTGGTTGCGCAAGGGCCTTATCCTCGTCGCGCTTGCCGTCCTCTGGGAGGTCGTTGCGCGCATCCAGGGCAATGACCTGATGCTGCCGTCGTTCGGCCAGACCATCCGCGCCTTTTACGAGGATATCGCGAATGGCGTCATTCCCGGCCGTGCGGCAAACTCCATCGACGTGCTGTTGAAGGGCTATCTCAGCGGCGTGGTGCTCGCTTTCGTCCTGACCACGCTTGCGATATCGAGCCGGTTCGGCCGGGACGTGCTGTCGACACTGACATCCATGTTCAACCCGCTGCCGCCGATCGCGCTGCTGCCGCTTGGCCTTCTCTGGTTCGGGCTTGGCCAGGGCAGCCTGATCTTCGTGCTGATCCACTCGGTGATGTGGCCGCTGGCGCTCAACATGTATACCGGCTTCACCAGCGTTCCCGAGACGCTTCGGATGACGGGGCGCAATTACGGATTGCGCGGGTTGCGCTACGTCTTCCTTATCCTGGTGCCGGCGGCCCTCCCCTCGATCATCGCCGGCCTGAAGATCAGCTGGGCCTTTGCCTGGCGCACGCTGATCGCGGCAGAACTCGTCTTCGGCACCTCGTCCGGGCGCGGCGGGCTTGGATGGTACATCTTCCAGAACCGCAACGAACTCTATACCGACCGCGTCTTCGCCGGCCTCATCACCGTGATCCTGCTTGGCCTGATCGTCGAGAACGTGCTGTTCCGGCAGATCGAACAGCGTACGATCCTCAGATGGGGCATGACGAAATAGGTTGGGCGGAGCGTCATGACGACAGCAGGCAGATACGTGGTCGGCGTCACCGATCACATGATCGACACGCCCGATCTCGAGGCCGATATTCTCGGCGACGATGTCGAGGTCGACTTCTTCGCGACGACCGATGAAAGCCGGTTCAGCCCGGAACGGCTGGCGCGCCTCGATGCCCTCATGGTCTGGGGCGCGCGGCTGGGAGCGCGCAGCATTGCCCATCTGACCCGCTGTCGCGGCGTCGTCCGCTATGGCGTCGGCTATGAGAAGATCGATGTCGCGGCACTGACCAAGGCCGGAATTCCCTTCGCCAACAATCCGGATTACGGCACCGAGGAAGTGGCCGATCACGCGGTGGCGATGATCCTGTCACTGCACCGGCGTCTGTGGGAGCACGATGCGCGGGCTCGCCGCTACGCATCCGGATGGCAGGTCCACAGCCTCAAGCCGCTCTCCCGCTCCAACCGGACGATTGTCGGTCTCGTCGGCGTTGGCCGGATCGGCACGGCGGTGGTCAATCGCCTGAAGCCGTTCGGCTTCCATATCATCGGCTTCGATCCCGGCCAGCCGCCGGGACACGAGAAGGCCGTCGGCTACGAGCGCGTCGACCGGCTCGACGACCTGCTCGCCCGGTCCGATGTGGTCACGCTGCACTGCCCGGCAACGTCGCAGACCCGGGGCATGTTCGATGCCGCCCGGTTGGCCCGATTGAAGCCCGGCGCGATCCTGGTCAATACGGCGCGCGGCGAACTGCTCGCCGATCTCGATGTACTGGAGGCGGCCCTGCGAAGCGGCCATCTGGCGGCGGCGGCGATCGACACGCTGGCCGAGGAACCGCCCGGCAATCACCCGCTCCTCGCCGCCTGGCGCGACCGCGAGGACTGGCTTGCCGGCCGGCTGGTGATCACGCCCCACAATGCCTTCTATTCCGACCATGCCGTGACCGAGATGCGCACCAATGCGGCGCGCACCGTGCGCATTCTGCTCGACGAGGGGCGATTGCGAAACCGGGTGACGGAGTGACCCGGCGCCAGACTGATTTGAACATTTCGAGGCAGGACCATGACCGATCATAGCAACTATCTATGGTACATCCCCAACGACGTTAAGGCCGGCCACCGGGGCGATACGGCGGCGGCAAACCACAACCGCCTCGATACGCTGACCGAGCAGGCGAAAGCGCTCGAGGACCATGGCTGGAAAGGCGCGCTGATCGGCACCGGCTGGGGTCGTCCAGACACCTTTACCCTTGCCACGGCGCTGGCGGCCCGTACCACGACGTTCGAGCCGCTGATCGCGGCCAGGCCGGGCTACTGGCGCCCGGCAAACTTCGCCGCGTCGGTCGCCACGCTGGACCAGCTGACGGGTGGCCGCGTGCGCGTCAACATCGTGTCGGGCCAGGACGAGCTGGCCGCCTATGGCGACGAGGAAGGCGACCAGGCGCAACGCTATGCGCGCACCAGGGAGTTCATGCGGCTGATCCGCAGGCTCTGGACCGAAGAGCATGTCACCTTCAGGGGCGAGCATTTCAGCGTGACCGATTCGACCGTGGCGCCGCGCCTCGACAATCACGGTGAAAGGCTCCATCCGAAGCTCTATTTCGGCGGCGCTTCGGAAGCTGCCGAGCGCGTTGCGGCAACCGAAGCGGACGTCCAGCTGTTCTGGGGGGAGCCGCTGGATGGGATCCGGGAGCGGATCGAGCGGCTGCGCAATCTCGGCAGGACGCTCGATCGGGACCTGCCGCCGCTGGAATTCGGCCTGCGCATCACCACCGTCGTTCGCGATACGACCGGGCAGGCCTGGGCGGATGCGCAGGCGCGCGTCGCCGCCATGGCCGAGGGCAAGAGCGGCAACTGGAACGATCACAAGGCCGGTGCGGTCGGCCAGCAGCGCCTGCTCGATCTCGCCAGACGCGGCGAGGTGCTTGACGACAATCTCTACACGGCGCCCGGAAAATTCGGCGGCGGCGGCGCCGGCACCACCTGGCTGGTCGGATCGGCGGAGGATGTCGCCGCCTCGCTTCGCAAGTACCGCGCTCTCGGCGTGACGCATTTCATCCTGTCCGACACGCCCTATCTGCAGGAGATCAAGCGCCAGGGCGAGCAATTGCTGCCGCTGCTTCGATAGGCGACAGGCGACATCTCAGCCTGCAACGATGCCGTTCAGAAACACGCCCACCAGATGCGCGATATGCGCCTTTGGTGCGCTGTCCTGCTCGGTAGCCAGCGAAACCGCGGTCACGACGCAAACAAGGTCGTCAAAGCTGGTGTCCGGGCGAACCACCCCGGCAGCCTGCGCATTGTCCAGAAGCCTGATACCTTCCGCACTCGTCGCGGCGCAGCCGGGCGATCCGACCTGCAAGACTGTTCCGAGCGAGGCGGCTAGACCACGATAGAGGTTCGTGTGCTGGACGAGTTGTTCAAGATAGGAGCGCATCGCGCCCAGCGGGTCCTCGCCAGTGTCCTTCGATCTGCTGGTCTCGGCAAAAGCCACCAATCGCGAGCTATAGGTCGCAGCCAGAAGTTCGTCTCGTGTCGGAAAGCGCCTGTAGAGCGTTCCGATCCCGACCCCGGCCCGCCTTGCGACGTCTTCCAGCGAGGCGCCGGCGCCTCGCTCCAGAAACACCTCCTCGGCGGCAGCGAGGATACGCTCCCTGTTTCGCTGGGCGTCGGCCCGTAACACGGTCTCGTCAGTCAAATACCTGCCTCATTGGAACTTGCTAAGTGGAGGATACCTCCATATGTTAAGTGGAGCAATCCTCCACTTATTACGAAAGCGAGCATACGACATGACAAGGCAATTCGATGACAAGGTCGTGGTGATCACGGGCGGCACGGACGGGATTGGCCTCGCGACGGCCAGATCATTTGCGGCGGCGGGCGCCCGCGTCTACATCACGGGCCGTCGGCAGGACCGCCTCGACGAGGCGCTCGGGGAAATCGGCAATGGCGCCGTTGGCGTTCAGGGCGACGTCAGTGACCTTGCCGACCTGGACCTTCTATACGCGCGGATAAAGCACGATCACGGCCGGGTCGACGTGGTATTCGCCAATGCCGGCGTGTCGGAGTCCGCGCCCATCGGCGGCATCGAGGAAGACCATTTCGATCGCGTCTTCGACATCAACGTCAAGGGCACGGTCTTCACGGTGCAGAAGGCCCTGCCGCTGATGTCCGCCGGCGGCGCTATCGTATTGATGGGCTCGGGCGCGGGCAGCAAGGGCTTCGCCAGCCTTTCCATCTACAGCGCCACGAAGGCGGCGATCCGCTCATTTGCAAGGACATGGACGACCGACCTGAAAACCCGGAATATTCGCGTCAACGTCGTTTCACCCGGCATGGTCCTGACCCCGGCAATGCAGTCATATCTGCAGAAAAATGCCGGCGCCGAGGAATGGATGCAACAAGCCATTCCGTTTGGCAGGCTCGGCCAGTCCGAGGAGGTTGCCAAGGCGGTGCTGTTTCTCGCATCGAACGATGGCAGCTTCATCGGCGGCGAGGAACTGATGGTCGATGGCGGCTTCGTCGCAGTATGAGGACTTGGAACGCTGCATCGAATTGGTGCGTGCTTCGTGGTTCGGCAGGCTAACCAGGCTCAGCATGAGGGGATTGATTTGATGGCGGAAGCGGAGGGAGCCAGAGATTGAAACATCCCAGAACTACCACCCTGCAAATCTCCACTCTCCCTCATCCTGAGCTTGTCGAAGGGCGCAACAACGTTTGTGCAATCCCTTGTTTGGTTGCATCAGCATAGTGCGTGCTTCGACAAGCTCAGCATGAGGGAGGTGGGGTGCAATCTCTTGTTGGAGATGCCGGATACGGAAAATCCGCACCACGCCCGCGAAAATCGCGTCTGGTCATTGAAATGGGGGGAGACGGGCGGTCTTCAGC